>JBARBA010000022.1:0-10482 GCA_049792555.1 Anaerolineales bacterium | reverse complement strand
GATATAGGCGATCACGTCTGCAATCTCTTGCTGCGATAGCCAGGTCTGGTCGCCCCAGGCCGGCATAGCAATGGCGGGGGCGGGGCCGGCGGGTTTGGAACCGTGCTGGATGAACAGGTCGAGGTTGGTGGCGTAGGTCAAGAGATCGTCGCTGACCAAGGTCGAATCGATGGGGTTCAACAGCGGGACCGAGCCGTCGTCGGAGCCGGGGTTGGGAATGCCGACTTTTCCCTGGTCGCCGTGGCAGGCCTGGCAGCGGGCGTTGAAAACGCTTGCGCCAATGGTGGCGTCGCCGTTCAGGTTGATCGCCTGGCCGGGGCCGCCGGGGTTGGATGGACGCGCAACTTCGACAACTTCGGCGGCGGTGGGCGTCGGCGCCGTCTCAGGCGTGCTGGCAGGACTCAACACAGCGACTCCGGCCCCCGATGGCACACCTGCCGAGATGACCGGCCCTTCCGCCGGGACGGTCGCCGGACGGCCAAACGGCATGGCGGGGCGGCCAATGAGCGTCTTTCCGTTCGGCGCGAAGAGCATTTTATGCAGCAGGGCATCGGCCCAGTTGCCGCCGCCCAGGATGTCATTGCCTTTGGCCGCGCTGCTGGCGCGGTTCGAGCCGGCCACAATCCCGGCGTAGCTGCTTAAATCCATCTTTTTTAGGGCTTTGGTCAAATCTGCGTAGTGGCAGGTGATACAGGCCGGCGCGCCGTCGTACCACAGGTTGGGCGTAATGAATAACTTCTGCACATCATCTTTGAAAGTGGCCGCGCAGTTCCGGCCTTTGAGATCAGCAAAAGCGAAAGTATTTTTTTCGGGATAACCGGCCGAGACCCACGCGCCGATCAGGTTCAGCGCGGCGATGCTGCATTTCGGCGTCGCTGCGGCAGCGTCTGCGCCAACTTTGGGGGCCGGCAGGGTGGCAGCCCGCAGGGTTGGAATCGGCGTCAAGGTCAGTTGAGGCAGGCCCGTGCAGGAATTCGTGGAACCGCAGCCCAGGAAGTACAGGCCGAGAACCCAGACCACCACCAGGGTGGGCAGGCCGACGATGACCCCGTAAACAATTTTTTTCGTGCTATCGTTCATCAGGCCTCCTAGGGTTTTGGCGTGGGCGTTGGGGTAGGCGTTGGGGTGACGGTGGGCGTGGCGGTCGCCTTTAATGTGCGCAGGTAGTTGACCACATCCCAGCGGTCGCGCACGGTCAGGTTTTCATTCAGCGCGGGCATGTGGATTTGCCCGCCCGTACCCTGGATGCCGTTGGTAATGGTCAGGAACAACGCGCCATCCAGTTTGCTTTGCGTTACCAGGCTGGTCAGGTCGGCAGGTTTATTAACCAGCGCCAGGCCGACGATGCCATTGCCATCCGCATTGGGGCCGTGACACTGGATGCAGGTCACGCTGTACAAGATGCGCCCGCGCTCCACGGAGGCGGCGTCCGCCGGGACGGGGTTGGCCGGAGCGCCCTGGCCCGCGATATACGCCGCGCCTTCGATGGGGATCGAGCGGGCCGCCACCGGCAAGGGGTGTTCCATGGGCTTGAAGGATTCCTGGATTTCCATGAAGCTGACCCAATCGATCTTGATGACATCGTACGCGGCAAGTTCGAGCAGGGTAAGGATGACGATCACGGCAATGCCCGCGAACAGCAGCCTTTTATGTGCAGGATTCATAATTTATGCGCCTCCGTTGGCGTCACCGATTTCGCTCCCAGGTTAGTCAGCGAGTCTTGCGCCTCTTGCTGGATCTCGACCGGGCACTTGAAAAACACGGCGATCTTCCCGTCGCTGACTTCAGGCACGTAATCGACTTCTTCAAGCGATGGGAAACGGCTTTCGACGAACACCCCGATGAACGAGAATCCCATTAATCCAAGCATGCTCATTTCGAAGCCGATGATAAAAACCGGCGGGATGGGGAACAAAGGCTGCCCGCCGACGTACAGCGGATTAAGGGCCGGAATGCCCAGGATCAGGAAGATGCCGACGCACAGCCCGATCAGCGCGCCAAACAACCCAATGCGCGGAACATTCGTCCAGGGGCTGGGGCGTCCCAGGATGGCGCCCTTGAAGGGAATCCCGGAGATCACGCTGATCTGACCGTCAGCGATGCCCAGTTCGTGGAGTTTTTCAATCCCGTCGGCTGCCGGGTCGATATCTTCGAAAAGGGCCAGAAGAGTCTTGTTTTCAGTCATGGTTCTCTCCTCTCCCCTTTATTCGATCTCGCTCAAAGAGGTCACGGTGGCCTTGCCGACCTTGCGGAGGGTGTGCGCCGCCTGACCTTCTTCCACTTCCCAGACCGGGATCAGCGGAAGGATCCTGGATGCCAACATATAGAGAAGCATAAAGAAGGCAAACATGCCAATCGTCATCGGAATTTCGATGCCGGGTTTGTAGATGCGCCAGGTGAACGGGTCGCGCGTGATCGTGAGCGTGACGGGGATGATGATGAAGCGCTCGATCCACATGCCAACGTTGATGATGATGCCGACGATCGCGAGTATCCAGCCTTTCCTCCTCCAGTTTTTGTTCCACAGAACGGCCCAGGGAATGACAATGTTGCAGATCAGCATGGTCACCCAGACCCAGGCGAACGGCCCCTGTTCATGGAAATCGAGCAGCAGCCTTTCCCATTTATCCCCGCCATACCAGGGCACCAGGTAATCGTTGAAGAAAAAGTAGGCCCAGGCCATCGAAATGATCAGGCTCAACTTTCCCAGGAAATCGAAATGTTCCGGGCGGATGAAATAATCCATGTTTTTCATCGTCGAACGGATCAGGAACAGGACCAGCAACACCGCCCCGATACCCGAGTGCAACGCGCCAATCACGAAGTATGGGCCAAAGACACTCGATGACCAACCCGGGCGAGTCGCCATGGCAAAATCCCAGGCCACAATCGTATGCACCGAGAACATAACCGGGATAATGGCGAAGGCGAAAATATTCATGGCCGTGGAGAGATGCTTCCATTCCTTTTCGGTGCCGCGGAAGCCAAGCGATAAGTAGCGGTAAAGGGTCTTGCGCCAGCCGGTCGTGCGGTCGCGCGCCATGGCCAGGTCGGGGATGAGCGGCAGGAACAGGTACATGGTGCTGCACAGCAGGTAGGTGTTGATCGCCATGAAGTCCCACATCAAAGGGGAATGGAAATCGGGCCAGATGCCGCGCTCGTTTGGGTACGGGAAAAGCCAATAAAACAGCCAGACGCGGCCCAGGTGCATGAAGATGCTCAGTCCGGCCTGCACCAGGCCGAAGGTGGTCATCAGTTCGGCTGCGCGTGTGAACGGACGGCGCGACTCAACTTTCATCACACGCAGCAAGGCCGATATAAAGGTGCCCGCGTGGCTGATGCCGATCCAGAACACCACATCCACCAGGAATATACCCCAGTAAGCCGGGCGGTTGACGCCGGCAACGCCCAGACCCTCGGCGATCATATAGCCCCATGCGCCAAACAGACAGGTCAGGACGATAACCCCCAGGACACCGGTCACCACCCAGAATTTCCAATTGGTGGTCATCATCGATTCCAGCACCATGGCGTTCATTTCGCCGCGGGGTTTGGGGTCGAGCATCAAATGTTCGCGCGGATCTTCTTCCTCTTCGTGCGCGTGGGCATGGGGTAAGGCGTTAGCTGTTACGGCCATGGGTCGAGCCTCCCTTCAAATAAGTCACTTTTGGCAAGGTGCCAAGCTCTTCGAGTTGCTTGTAGCCTCGGTCTTGAACAATGGCCTGAACGAGTTTGCTTTTGGGGTCGTCCAGGCGCCCGAAAACAATTGCATTGGCCGGGCAGGCCTGCGCACAGGCTGGAACCACTTCTCCGTCCCTGACGTCGCGGCCTTCGGACTTTGCCTGATCCTCGCCCCTGTGGATGCGCTGGATGCAGAAAGTACACTTTTCCATCACACCGCGCTGGCGGACGGTAACATCGGGGTTGAACTGGTTGTTGAGCGGTTCGGGCCGCGGCCAGTCGCGCCAGTTGAAAACGCGCACCTGGTAAGGGCAGTTGTTCGCGCAGTAACGTGTGCCTACGCAGCGATTGTAAACCTGCAAGTTAAGGTCTTCCGACGCGCTATGCACGGATGCATACACCGGGCAAACCGGTTCGCAGGGAGCGTGGCCGCACTGCTGGCAAAGCATGGGCTGGAAATCTGTGGCGTTAACGTTGGGGTATTCCCCTTCCCAGAAGCGCTCGATGCGGATCCATTGCATACTGCGGCCATAGGCTACATCGTCTTCACCGACGAAGGAAAGATTATTCTCCATGGCGCAGGCCGCCACACAGGCCTGGCAGCCCGTGCAAATATCCTGGTCGATGCTCATGCCCCATTTGCCGGTATCTACTGTTGTCCCTTGGGCGTGTTCGTTTTTGTGATCCATATTTCAGTCTCCTTTACTTCTAACCTGTACAAGCCGGAAAAGAAAACCTTTAACTACGAAGTCACCAATACACCAAGCCTTGAAGAAAAACCTAAAAGGCAATACCGCATAACTTGCTATTTTATATTTGACTCGCGGACTTCGCTAAAGTTTTGGGTCTTCAGCAATTGGGTCTCCCCAGCCCGTAAGTCGGGATTAATCCCGACTTACGGGCTGATGACCGGAGTTTTTTCGATAAGAAAAGCAAGTTATGCGCTACTGCCCTAAAAGAATTCTTCGTGTCTTCGTGCCTTTGTGGTTAATTTTCTTGCTTTTTGATCAAGGATTTAACTTCAAAGGTACTAGGGTTTCTTGTCAAAACCATAAACGCCCAGGGCGCTTTCAAAGCGGGCCAGTGGTTTTTGCTCGCCGGTCTTTTTGATTTTGACCTTGACGGACGCATACGCCAAATCGCCGGCATTATTAAACTTCGGACTCAACAAATCGGTCGGATTAATGCCTCGTCCGCTGGCGTAACGTCCATAGGCGCTGTGACCTTGCCCAAAAGGAATGGCAATGGTATCCGGGCGAATGGCAGGATATTTATAAACAGAGGCTTTCACCGAAAGGCCGGTCGATGACGTGATCTCCACCACATCATCATCCTCGATGCCCAACTTCTCGGCAGTCTTGGGGTTGATCTCGACCCACGAATTCCAGGTTACGGTCGTGGACGGATCGGGAAGTTCCTGCAGCCAGGGCTTGTTCGCGCCGGCCTCGCCCAGGGTTGGCGACGGAAAGACCACCAGGTGGAAATCGCCGTCGCCATTATAGGTGGGCGCTTCCAGCCCCGGGGCTTTGTCCAGCAAGGCGGAGGGCGTTCCCAAGCTGTTGGTATTCTGCCACCAGCCGCCAAATTGCTGGAATTTCGCCCAGAACGTCGGCATGTCGGCGGCGGAGAAGTAACCATCCCTTGCGTCGACCACATCAGTCAGCTTACCCTGGATGTATTCAACTTCATCCTTGAAGGCCAGCGCGGCTTTGCCGCCAGCCTTTGCGCCAGCCGCCAGAAGCACATCGACGGTGGCGTGGGTGTTGTAGTAGGGAGCCACGGCCGGCTGCGCGCCGGAGAGCACCGACTGGCCGGAACCGGTGGGGATTCTCTGGTAGCCAAACGACTCCAGCCCGGTGTGATCGGGGAAGACATAATCGGCCAGCACGGCCGTTTCGTCGGGGAAGGAGGCGAAGGAGATGACGGTTTCCACTTTGCTCAACGCGGCTTCGAAACCGAGGGATTTCGGCAGTTCAAAGGCCGGGTTGACGCCATGCACGAACAGGGTCTTGATTGCGCCCGAATTCATTTTGGCGATGAAATCGACCATATCCTTGGCGGTTGCCACGGGGTGGTATTCGTTGCCCAGGGGGGAATCCGGTGTATAGTAAACGCCGCCGGGTTTGCCCAGGTTATCCACCAGCGCATTCAGCAAAAGGATGGTTTCGCCCGCTTCCAGGCCGTTATCTTGCGCAAGCACCGCCCCACCGGGGATGGCCAGCGGAGTTGCGGCCCCGGCAAAGATGGTTGCCAGCCGCTGGAGGGTCTCTTTTGAGACGCCGGAGAGTTCCGCAGCTTTGGCGATATCGGTCTTGGCAAAAGCTGCCGGGGCCGTACCGCCTTTCTGTTCCCCGATCAGTCTTCCCAGGGCGGCGGCCACCAACCCTTCGGTGCCGGGTATGACCGGGATCCATTCATCGGCCTTCATGCCGGTTTGCGACATGCGCGCTTCGAACTGGACCAGGTAGCCGCGCCGGTCCGTCCCCTGGCGCATTTTGGCAAAACCGCGTGTATATGCGACGGGAGAAAGCCATGTTTCGAGGAAGTTCGAGCCAAACGAGAAGGTCACATCCGCCCCGGCCAGGTCGAAAAACAACAGGTCGGGTTTGCCAAAGACGGCGCGCGCGGCTTCGCCCAGCGTGGCGCGCGCTTCGAAAAGGCCCAGCGCCCCGTAGCGGATGGGGTCGGGCGCGCCAATGGCTTTGCACAGGTCGCTGGTCAGGTCGAACAGGTGGTCGGGGGCCAGCCCCAGCAGGAAGGCGGTCTCGCCGGGATTCTCTTTCAGCGCTTTGGCGACAATCCCGGTGGCGGTGTCCCAATCGATACCTCTAAAACTTTGGTCTCCGCGCACATGTCTGACCGGGTTTTGGATGCGGTCGGGATTATACAAACCATGCAAAGCGGCTTGTCCGCGCGCGCAGGTTTTGCCCAGGTTGAGCGGGTTGAGCGGGTTGCCCTCCACCTTGAGCGCGCGGCCCTGCATGGTGCGGACAACAAGTCCGCAGCCGGCGGCGCATTCGCGGCAGGTGGTGGCGTAATAGGTGCTCTGGCCGTTGTACGTGTATTCCGGCATTTTGGTGTACGGTTCGCGGGTGGTATAACGCGAAGCCGGGCCGCAGCCGGTCAGCCCGGTCACAACCGCCAGGCCGACGCCCATTGTCTTGAGAAAATCGCGCCGGGAAATTTTGTCATTCATCGATTTTTGTTCCTTTCAACTCAGTTCCCTTTCAGGACAGGGTGAGAGATTAATAATGACACGTTCCACAATCGATCAGTTTGGTGCGCTTCTCGGCCAGGGCGGCGGCAACTCCCAAATCGTTGTTGGGGTTGTTCGTTGCATTATTCTCGGTCCTGGCCCTGTGGCAGTTGAGGCACCAGCCCATATTGACGGTTTGTTCCAGCGTGGCAACCGTCTTTTGGCTCATGTCGCCGTGACAGTTTTCGCAGTTCAAACCGGCGGCGATGTGCGGACGATGGTTGAAATGCACGAAGTCGGGCACCTGATATACGGGCACCCAATCGATTGGCTTGTTTTCCTTGACAAATGCAGCGAGCTTCTGGAGTTCGGCAGGCCACTGGGAAACCGGGACCGGCGGCTGAAAGTATTTCTTCAATTGCCCATGGCAGGCCCAACATTTCTGCTCGGTGGGCAGGCCGGCCGAAGCCTGCCGCCATGCGCCGGGATGACAATAAAGACACGGGATCTGCAAACCCACATGAATCTTATGGGGGAATTGGATCGGCTGTTCCGGCGGAATCTGTGTCTGGTAAATGCCCCAGCCCATTCCGCTGACAACGCACAAAAACGCAACAAGCAGGATAATCTGCATTAAAGGTTTTTTAAGAAGATCAAACAACTTCGACATATTCTCTCCTGCCGCGTAGGGTTTTGACAAGTCTTTTTTCCGTAGGGGCGACTCGCCCTGTGCTAAAAGTCGGGTTTTTCAGCCACGAAGATATGTTGTTTTTCGCGCGAGTCTGGCCCGCGCATCTCAAATGCGTGTCTCTACTGCACACTTTGTTGGCAGGCAATCTTTACGCTTACCAAAAGCTGTTTGCACAAAATCAATTTCCCTTTAACAAAAGACTTACATCTGCGGAGATGTCATTGGGGTCAGAGTCGGGTGAAAATGTCTCTCGAAGATTCCCCACAGGGTCAATTACGTAAAGAAAAGTGCTGTGAGTTTCACCGCCATCTTCTACAGTCACGCCATAATCTTTCCAAGCCTTTTCAAGTTCTGCGGGCGTTCCAGTTAACCCAAGAAAATCAGGATTGAAATGTTCCATGAAATCCTTTAACGCTTGAAGCGTATCCCTTGCAGGGTCGGTGCTAACCATAACTACCTGCACATCTTTTGCAGGCGCGCCAAGGTTTTCAAGCGCCAGTTTGATATGCGCCATTGTCGTTGGACATTCATCAGGGCAATTGGTATAGCCAAAATAAATCAAGACGACTTCGCCGCGATGCTCGCTCAACTTAAAAGGCTTCCCGTTGTGGTCAGTCAAGTTAATCTCTTTGGCGGCGTATAGCGGGGAAATTACTGCGCCGGTGAAAGACGGCTTGCTACGGGTGAGGAAAAGTACAGCCGCAAGGACGACTAACCCTACAAGACCAGCGACACTCCACCATAACATTTTACGTTGCATAATCAAACTCCTGTGACCGCAAGGGGTGGTTTCGACACTTGCACCTGCAGCAAGTGCAGGTGTACGGCGACTGGGGAACGTCGCCTACTCAACCACCGGTTTACAGCTGAAATGAAACACGCCCAAATTTATTCTCTTTCCACCGATAAGACGGCTGCCGAAAGCAGGATACAACTGATCCAGACTGAGTCGGCCAGGAAGAGATGGACGAGTTGCAGCCAGATCGGGGCAAGCAGCAGGATGTTTACAACTCCCGCCGATGCCTGGACCAGGATCAATCCACTTAGAATCAGGCAGAACCGCCGGATCATTTTTTCGTTAAATCTGCCATACAGGTATCGGGCAAGAGTTAGCAAATACCCCCCAACCAGAATTGCAATGATCGGGTGGTATGCCCTCAATTGCAGCAGGAAATTCGCATTCGAGTCGAAATCCTCTCTCAATCCCTCGGCCAGTGATTTGGCCGGGAGCAAGGTGTCACCCAGGGCGGTAATGGCGCCGGTCATTCCAATGATTGCCACTCCAACCAACCCGATGGCAAATAGCACAGGCAAACGGCCTTTGTTTTTCAGCGAAATGGCTTTTCCGCCGGAAGCCCACCAGGCAGTCAGCGTCAAAAAGGCCAGCAAAATAAACGTGTTAAGTAAGTGCAGGGAAATTGCCGCCGCTCGAAACACAGACGCATTGTCTGCGACCAATTGGAATAATACCAATCCTGCTCCGAGCAGGGCTTCGGTCAGGATAAATACCGCCGAACCGACCAAGCCAATCCGGACGGGATGGCCTTTGGGATATGTCCGCCAGCCCCAGATGAGCAGCGTAAGCACCAGCAGCAGAGCGGTCCCGCTCAGTACGCGATGTGTAAATTCGATAATGGTTTGCGCGCTTTGTAAAACGGGGATAATTTGTCCCTGACAGCTCGGCCAGTGACCGCCGCAGCCGGCTCCCGACCCCGTTGCGCGCACAAGCGCCCCCCATAGAATGTCGAGCACAGCCCAGGCTAATACTCCGCATGTAAATTTCGTAAAACGGCTCATACGATCACCCATAAGAAAATAGCGAAAGAAACAAGAATGCCAATATTATTCCACGCTCCAAGATCAGGAGCATTGCTTGTTAAAGTAAGTGCCGTCAATCAAGAGCCATAAATGATGCTAATCATAATGATTAGCATCTTGACGGAGATAGCCCTCTATCCACCCATTTTACCCCATCCTGTGACGTTAGGGATGCTCGCCGTAAAATAGGGAGTGGCTCATTAAGCGGGTCATATTCGTGTTTCAAGGGAGTTCTGGAATCAAGCTAATACCGCGTTCCCAGGCCTTCAAGTAAGGGAATGGATCAACTTCCCCGCGCCGGGTCAGCCAATCATCAGGGGATGTGGGGTGCGAAATGCCAAAATGCAAATGAGATTCTTTGCCTTCCGCATTCCCCGACTCGCCAACGTAGCCGAGCAATTGCCCGGCCAATACGCTCATGCCTATATGGATTCCGGGGGCAATGCCAGAGAGATGCGAACCGTAATAGCGCACGCCGTCGTTGCCGATAATGGCTACGGCTAACCCGCCGCGCAGCGCCGGATCGTCGGTCTTGGGGTTCCACTTGTCCGTGAAGCTGACGAACTCGACGACGCCATTGGTCACCGCGACGAATTTTGTCCCGACGGGCGCGAAAATGTCGGTGGCCGGGTAGCCATGCGCCTTGACGCCTTCGCTGTAGGCCGCTACGTCCTGCGGCTGCAACGGAAAGACATAGGTAAACAAAGGCCCCGGCGTGCGCGAAGCGATGGGAGTCTGGGTATCCGCAATGGTGACGGTGGGTCTCCTGGTGGGCGTGATGGCAGGCGGCAGGGCAGTCTGCGTTTGTGGACGAGGCGTGTCCGTTGTCTGCAATGTCGGAACGGTGGCAGGGGCGTTTTTTGCGGCAACGTGACAGGCGGAAACCAGGAGCAGGATGAGCAAGATGGCTGGAAACCGGGTTTTCACCGTTGCAGTATAGCATAGCCCCGGCGGGAAACCTGCCCGTGTTGTCTTCCATACCTGGCGTGGCAAACCCGTAAGTCGGGATTAATCCCAATACTGTTTAGTTTAGCGAATGACCATGATAGCCTTTTCTGTGAAACAGTCCAACGGACTTCGTAGGATAGCCCGGACG
>JBARBA010000021.1:0-15812 GCA_049792555.1 Anaerolineales bacterium | reverse complement strand
GTCATGGTAGGTAGTCTCCTGAGTAAGTATTGAATGTCGAAATCCAATCTTAATTCAGAAGCTACCTACACCACTATAAATTTGTAAAGGTGCTAAAACTTATTCGTGAACCGTGCCCGAATTTACTATCATGGAGATTGGATAATCGATGAAAGCTGATCCAGCGCGAATATATGAGTTATTTCAGATTCCTCGGCGTTATGTAGTGCCATTGTTTCAACGTCCGTATGTATGGACGCTAGATAGGCAATGGAAACCTCTATGGGGCGATATTAGTGCCAAGGCCGATGAATATCTATCATGGGATGATCGAGAAAGTAGTGAGCCCGCCAAACATTTTCTTGGCGCAATCGTACTGAATCCATTACCAATTTCCGGATTTCAAGTACCTGCTCGCCTTATCATTGATGGCCAGCAACGTTTAACCACACTGCAAATCATCCTGATCGCTTTACGAGATTATGCTGTGAAAGTAAAACATTCAGACTTGAGTCGTGATTTGACCAAACATATTCTCAATGATTGTCGTATGGAGAATGGATTTGAAAAATATAAAGTCTGGCCAACAAATGCTGATCAAAAATTATTTGTGGATATTTTTGATTCTGGTAGTGTTGATGAATTGGAGAATAGATACCCTGAGGTGCGTTTACCTCGCCGTTGGTATCCTGAACCCCGCCCATCATTGGTGGCTGCTTACCTGTTCTTTTACCGTTCCATTGAAACTTATGTAAATGCTGGTGCAGATACTCAAGCGGCAGAAGATGATCAGCGTAAACAAATTTTTCGACGTTTAGATGCTATTGATCGTACATTCAGCAATTACCTTGAAATTGTCACGATTGATCTGGATGAGCATGACAACCCACAAGTCATTTTTGAAACCCTGAATTTCAGAGGCGAACCACTTTCACCATCCGACCTGATCCGTAACTTTGTCTTTCTAGAAGCTACTAATCAGCGTAAACCGGTGGAGGATTTGTACCAGAAATACTGGTACGATTTCGACAAGCGCGACGAAAAAGGGAACCCTAGTTTTTGGAAACAGGATGAAAAGACTGGGCGTTTCTTTCGCTTGCGCATGGATCTTTACATATTTCAGTATCTGACCTTAAAAACCGGGCGCGAAGTGACAATGGGGCGGCTATATCAAGAATTTATTGATTGGTGGCGGAATACAGAGCGTGATATTGAGTGTGAACTGAAAGACCTAAAAGCTTACAGCCAGACGTTTTTGAGTTTATATCACCCCGATATCAATACGCGTATTGGGATTTTCGCTCGCCGCCTTCGTATGATGGAAGTTGGTACGATTTATCCTTTGCTTCTATATCTTTTTCAAACCCGCAAAGCCGATATTCCCCCTGAGGACTTGGATGGAATAGTTGTTGACTTGGAATCATTCCTGGTACGGCGTATGATTTGCGGCCTTCCGACTAAGAACTACAATAATTTATTTCTTTCATGGCTGGCAAGTTTGAAAGAAATCCCCATAATTGATCGCCAGACTGTTCGTAATTTATTGCTACAATCCGATGCTGAAACTTCTCGTTGGCCTGATGACAAGAAATTGGAAGAACGCTGGTTTACGCGCGACGTATATCATGGACTTGGCCCTCGTGCTAAGATTGTGCTCGAAGCGATAGATTTACAATTGACAACATCCAAGCAGGAACAGGTGCATTTAACGGGTACGCTGACACTCGAACACCTGATGCCACAGTCTTGGCAGGAAGCCGATTACCCATTACCTCTCTTGCCTAATGATGCTGCTCGCACGACACTGATGGAGCGCCGTTCCATGTTATTGCATACATTTGGCAATTTGACCCTGCTCACTCAGGCATTGAATTCGGCGATCAGTAACGGCGCTTTCGATGCCAAGTTGAAAGAAATTCGTCGCCACAGTCTGTTGCGACTTAATACTGAATGCTTTAAACCATTTAGTGATGGTCACTGGACAGAAGATGATATTCACGCTAGAGGCGATGTACTTTTGGTGGTCGCTAAACAAATCTGGAGCTATCCTTAAAGCATGTTTAGTTTCTTTTACGAGACGTTTAGTGACGAGCTTTTCGTTCTGCAAGCCCAGACTTCCGAAGTCTTTAAGACTTCGGAAGTCTGAAACGCTCAACCCAAGCGCCAAAAATAGTGCTAAAATACAAAAAGTCTCGTCCGTCCCGCCGCTGCCCGCCAAAATATCAGCCCGACGAGCAGAACAAGGCGCTGACCGTCAAAACACCGGCCCGACGAAAAAGATAAGACCGGTGCCCACCAAAACATTAGCCCGACGAGAAAAATAAGGCCGCGACGAGAAAAATAAGGCCGCGACGAGAAAAATAAGGCCGCGACGAGAAAAATAAGGCCGCGACGAGAAAAATAAGGCCGCGACGGAAAAAATAAGGCTGCGACGGGAAAAATAAGGCCGCGACGCGAAAAATAAGGCTGCGACGGGAAAAATAAGGCCGCGACGAGAAAAATAGGGCCGCGACGGAAAAAATAAGGCCGCGACGGGAAAAATAAGGCCGCGACGGAAAAAATAAGGCTGCGACGGAAAAAATAAGGCTGCGACGGAAAAAATAAGGTTCTGACGGGAAAAATAAGGCTCCGACCGGAGCAATCACCCATCCTGCCGTTATACAATGCCCAGAAAACCATCGGCAAAAACGCCGTCCAGGCCACCGCCGACCGCGACGCGGCGGTCAAAGCCTTGCAGCAACGGGCCAAACAATTCAAGGGCATCGCCTCCGTGGCCTTGCGCCCAACCCATCCAGGCCAAAAAGCTTGGCTTGTGACGCAAGCGCAAACCAACGGGAACGACATCAAACAAACCAGGGCCGCAGGCATGCCAGCGGCCCTTTGCGTTTGCCCAAACGCGCCAGGAAAATGTCCCTCGCGCGTTTCTGTTTTTTTCTGCCAAATTAAGATATACTTTCCAGCGCTTATCCATTATCCCCGTACTTATCTCGCAGGAGAAAATCACCCATGAAAGTCACCGTCCTTCAAGAAAACCTTGCCCGTGGCCTGGGCATCGTCTCACGCGCCGTCTCGCCGCGCAGCACCCTGCCGGTGCTGGCGAACATCCTGATCGCCACCGACGAGGGCCGCTTGCGGCTTTCGGCCACCAACCTCGAAATGGGGATCACCTGTTGGATCGGCGCGAAAATCGAAGAAGAAGGCTCCACCACCGTCCCCGCCCGCACCCTGGCGGACCTGGTGGGCACCATGCCTGACCCGCAGGTCAGCCTGAGCCTCGATACGCGCACACAGACGCTCAACGTGCGCTCGGGGTCTTCGACCAACGATATCAAGGGCATCGACGCCCAGGAATTTCCCCCGCTGCCCGTGCCGGATTTCGAGAACGCCATCCAGATCAACGTTTCCGATTTCAAGGAAATGATCCAGCAGGTGGCCTTTGCGGCCTCCACCGATGAGGCCCGCCCGGTGCTGATGGGCGTGCTGGTCAACGTCGACAAAGAAACCATCACCCTGGCCGCGGCGGACGGTTTCCGGCTCTCGGTGCGCACGGCCACGCTCTCGACCTCCGCCCCGCAGCCGGTCAGCGCCATCATCCCGGCGCGCGCGCTGTCCGAGTTGGCGCGCATCGCCGCCGACGGGGAGCAGATGATCCAGATGGTGCTGCCCAAAGGACGCGGACAGGTCGTTTTCCGCGTCAAGGATGCTGAACTGGTTTCGCAGTTGATCGACGGGACTTTCCCCGATTACCAGCAGATCATCCCGCGCTCGCACAAGTCGCGCACGCTGGTTTCGACGGCTTCGCTGCTCAAGGCCTGCAAACAGGCCGAGATCTTTGCCCGCGAAGGCTCGAACGTGGTGCGCCTGAACATCAAAACCAATGGCGAACTCCAGCCGGGCGAAGTCGAAATTTCGGCGCACAGCGAAGAGACCGGTTCCAACGAAACCCTGGTCGAAGCCACCGTGGACGGCATCCCGCTGCTGATCGCCTTCAACGTCAAGTTTTTGCGCGAGGTGCTCGAAGTGGTCAAAACCCCCAACGTGGCCGTCGAGACCTCCGCCGCCAACGCGCCGGGGGTCGTGCGCCCGGTGGGCGATGAGAACTTTTTGCATGTGATTATGCCGATGCACTTGGGATAAGGCAGTAAACAGTTTTCAGTGATCAGTTTTAAGAGTAAAAGCGCCAGGGCGATTTTCGGCTCTGGCGCTTTTGATTTGTATTTTTGGACTTTTACCTAATCAACTTTCTGTCTTGCTTGCTCCACAGTTTCCTGGAACGGTTTAAATCGTCTGCTGTCTACATGGAACAATAACATTTCTTCTCTTTTCCCAAGTACACCAATTACCATATCAAGCGGTTCGCGAAAATAAGGTGACCCGCTATCCTCATTATCAAACACTGGCGCATCTAGTATTTGAACAACGATTGCAGGCTCATTGTCTCGCGGCATTTTTTTATTTTTCAGATTATCCTTCCATTCCACAAGATCTCCTTGTGTAAAATTATGCGAGATTAGGAAGTCTTGGTAGGTTTTTTTGAGTGCGGATACCAAGCCCTTTTGTTTCTCTTCCGAGATTGGTTCATCCGATATTTGTTGTTGCGCGTTAGCTTCGGTAAGCAATTCGGCAATTTTCTTTAAAGTTTTCTCGTCCAATTGTTCTGGAAGTTCATTACTAGGCATAATTCACCTCTGTGTACAAATTTGATGTTGTGCGATACCGTACACTAAATCCATCCTTGTTTTGCTTTGGCAAAGACGTAGACGCAAGATACTTAGCCAACATAATGGCTGTAGTAGATAGAGCATTATCTAACTCAGGTTCGCCTTCTTGATGCAAGAAATAGTCATTTCTTACTGCCCCGAATTGCTTCTGGAAAACATCGTTAGTAAGTTGATCTAGAAGTGTGGTTGTGCCATCAGTTTCATCTACATGAAGAATGAACACAAAATCATTTTCCGGATTACGAAAAACTTCTCCAATAGATATTTTCCCGCATTTAATATTGGCTAATCTTGTTTCGCTAATTTGGATTGCAAACCTTCGTTCTGTGTAAGCGTCAACAAATCTGTCCAGATAGCTTAAATAAATTAAACCACCCGCATCTTCTAAAGTATAAAGATATGGTAGCTCAACGAAGTCCAAGACTTCGGATATTGTCATTGTTTCAAAAAAATCAGGTCGAATTTTAAGTGTTTCCATATTCTGTTATCTCCTGCACTTCTAAACAGGCGATATGATTATTTGCATTAAAACCGGCATAAAACCACACATTGCAATGTCCTTTTTGCCCGCATTCAATTTTACCAATCCCTGGCATCAGTTGCACCTTTGCAATATAGTTCCCTATTGGTTTTTTACTCTGGTAAGCTCTTTTAGAACTTTCCAAAGCGAGTTCATATTTTGCGTAAAAGGAAACTGCGTAAGCTTCACATATATTTAGCCATCGTGGATTATTCTTGTGTAGTACTGTATAGGGTAGAAACTCATCATCGCTTATCTTGGGTTGTGTAAAAATTCTATACAATATTTGAGCGGTATTCTCTGATGCACTTGATGGAGGGCATTTTGCTGGTAGTGTTTGTGTATACATTTATGCAACATTCCCTTGTCCTTAGTTAGTATAACACTTTTTGCATTAGCGGTATTTCACAAGTAAAAGAAGCCGAATATTTAACTTCGCCAAACGGCTCAACTATGTCTTACCGACTTGTGTGCTTATAAGGGACGGTTATACAAGTTAGGTTGTTTTGCTCGCTTGGTAATCACCTGTTTGCGAACAGCATCGAAATCCTGTTCGTCTGAAACCGGGATGCTGCCTCGCAAATTCAGCAATGTTTGAGGAACAGGCTTAATCAGCATGCGTTCGCCGCGCACACCGCCGCTGAAATCATGTTCGGCGCTTTTCTGGCTGCGCTTGGCTTTCTCGATCAGTTCTTTGACATCAGTTTTCATACGGCTACTGCATCGCGTCGCACGTTCATCAAGAATGGCGTTTGCTTGCTTTTATATTCTGCTTCGGAAACGAAAGCTCTCGAAATCAGCACGTCGTTTTCAAGGCACAGCGCTATGGTGAAATCATCGGAGCGTTTGAGCATTTCGATGTAATTGAAATCCCCTTTTAGCACGACCAGCACATCAATGTCTGAGTCTGAATTTGCCTCGTCGCGCGCGTACGAGCCATATAAATAAACGGCTTTCAACTCGTCTGCATAAATGCGAACGAGACCTTCTTTCAATTCTTTTAGCAGTTTTTTGATATGTCTTGGCATGGCATCAATCCTGCCTTTAATTATACAGGAGCCTGGGTTTATTTGTTGATTTTGTACACCGTAAAGCGCCTATTGTCGAACACCTCTTCAAGTTTCACCTCCGTACAAGATGATATTGCCTCCGGCGCGATCTGCCCGTTATCGCCGGCCTTTTCACTCAAGGCCAGGTAATCGCCTTTGGGCAGGTCGGCGCAGCGATCGGTCATAAACGCGTTGCGGTCGGTGAACAGGCGCAGGGCGCGCGGTTTGAAGAAGATGACGACGCTTTGGCTGGGGGTTTTTTCGCGCAGGAAGGCAAACATCTGCGCGCTGACGGGGTCGAACGGGCCGTTGATGGCCCGGTCCGCGGACAGGTTGTCGCGGGCGTAGCTGAAAGAAACGCCGAAAGAAACGACGATCAGCAGCAGCCAGAAACCCGTCAAAACCCTGCCGGCGGGTTTGCGCCAGCCCGCTTGCAGGCGGGCGGCGGCCAGCTTCATGCCGTCGAAGGCAAAGAGCAATAAAAAGGGCAGGATGGGATAGATGAAGCGCAATCCCTGGCGTTCGGGCCACAGGATGAACACAGCCACCGTCGCCAGGCTGAAGGCGTGGATGGGCAAGTCGCGGCTGCGACGCCACCGTGCCCGTAGGGTATGGACGGCGCTGATGACGACAAAAACCAGCAGCAGCGGGTAGAGCGCCGCGCCGAGGGGGATTTCCCTGAAAGTCCACGAGGGCAGCCACAAATAATAGAGAAAGTTGTCCCATAGCCCTTGCAGGCTGAACATGGAGAAATGACTCAGGTATGAGTCCTGGCCGTTGGGGAAGATCAACGCCTGGGCCACGAATAAAACCCCGAAGGTCAGGTATGGAATGCTGGCGGATTTCAGCGCCGGGAACAGGCTGGCTTTATCGAGGCGCTGCGGCCAGAGTTGGATGAGCTGCATCAGCGCCAGCGGAATCAGCAGCAGGATGCCGTTGGTGCGGACGAAACTGGCGGCGAAGATGGCGGCCCCCGTTGCCGCACCCATCAGCATGGAAAACCTTAAAGACTTTTCCTTTGTGTTACTTTGTGCCCTTTGTGGTAAAGGTTTTGTTTTTTCGACCAGAAAAATGCTCAAGGTACAGAAAAAAAGAAACGGGATGTCTGAAATAATCTGGTCGTGGGCCAGCAGCAAGGCCGGGTTGAAGGCCAGGGCCGCCGTCAAAAGCAGGGATTCGACGTCCGTCAGGCGTGTGCGCGCCAGCGCGAAAAGGACGATCAGGAACAGCGCGTAAAACAATGTGTTGACCAGTTTGAAGGCCAGCGCGTTCATGCCAAAGATGGCGTACACCGGGGCCAACAGCAGCGGAAATCCCCAGGGGTAGGCCGCCGGGCCGGGCGGGTAGGAGGATGCACTCACGGTAAACGCGTTATGGCGCACGAATGCGCCCATCGTCCCATCCAGGATGCTTTTGGCCTGCATGATGTACGCGGCAAAATCATCGAGCCACGAGTGGCCGCGCGTCAGCAAGCAAAAACTGATCGCGCCGGAAACCAGCACGATCAGCGTCAGGATCGACAGGACTTTTTTATTCATTCCCGGATTTTATGCCTAGCTCGACATCGAAAGCGTGGACGTGCCCGCAGGCGGAAGCAGCACCCGGATGGTCGTTCCTTTGCCCAGGCCCTCGCTTTCGGCCCAGATGCGCCCGCTTTGCGTTTCAATCAGCCCCTTGGCGATGGTCAGCCCAATGCCCAGCCCGCCGAAGCGGCGCGTGGTATGCGGCTCCACCTGGTAAAACTCCTGGAAAATTTTGCTCAGTTGGTCGGGGGCGATGCCAATGCCGTTGTCCTGGATATACACCTGGATGTTCCCGCTGCGCTGGATGGCGCCGATGGTGATCTGTCCGCCGGTGGGTGTAAAGCGGATGGCGTTGTTGAGAATGTTGACAAAAGCCGGGGTGAGTTTATCGGGGTCGGCGGTGACAAGCAGGGATTGTTGCGGCATGTTGAAGGTGACGGTATGGTGCATCTCTTGCGCGATCTGGCGCATTTCTTCGAAGGCGGCGTTCAAGACCTGCTGCACGGGCACAACGCGCGGTTTAAAGGTCAGCCCCTTGGCCTGGAGCAGGTGCAGGCTGGTCATAGCCTCGATCAGTGAGCGCATCTGGCTGGCAGCCGAGAGCACCCGTTCGGCGTTTTCTGAGACTTCGCCTTCGTTGTCCTGTTGCAGGAAGGATGCGTAACCGATAATAATACCCAGCGGGGTGCGCAATTCGTGCGAGGCCAGCGCCATGAAATTACTCTTCAGGCGGTCGGTTTCGCTCAAGTCATCGTAGGCCCGTTGCAGCGCCTGGATCAACTGGGCGTTATACAAGGCGATGGCGGCTTGGGATGCGACCACCGACAAGAGACGTTCATCCGCCTCGGTGAATTGGCCTTCCCGTTTGTTCAGAGCTTCGAGCACCCCCACGCCTTTATCGCGGATGCGCATGGGGACGCCTACCAGGGATTTTGACTCGAACTTCATCTGTTCGCTCACGCCGCCAAAATGGCGCGGGTCCTGGCTGACGTCGTTGAGCGTGATCGGCTTGTCTTCGCGGAAAATAGTCCCCGCCACGCTGCCGTCGATCGGCACCGGGATTTGGGCCAGCTTCTTTGGGTCGCTGCCGGTGGACGCGGCGAAGAACAGCCGGTTGCGTTTTTCGTCGTACAGCAAGAGCGAAGCCGCTTCGCATTCCAGCAGTTCGGTAGCGGTTTTGATGATGTATTGCAGCAGATCATCAATGTTAAGCGTGGAGTTCAGGGTCAGGCTGATTTCCATCAGCCGCGCCAGTTGCCTTGCTTCGAGACTCAAAGGTTTTGAATTGATCATGCTATAAGTTTAGCCTCAAATGGGGCAAAGGACAATACCCAGAAATGCCAAATAAATTAGAAAATATGTTCTATTATAAGGGAAACAAAAAACAGGTTGGGCATTTAACCAACCTGTTTTTCGTTCTTACAAGGCAAGAAGTACGTGCAGGACAAGGTCAGCCGAAAAGTGAGAGAGCATGGCCGATTCCAGGCCTCGTGTCCAGTAAAGGTAGCCAAAGACGATACCAGCCAACCCGTTCAGGACAATGGCGCGCACAATGACCAGTGGCGTCAATGCTATCAGCGTCGCGGTAGCGGGTAAATGCCCCAACCCAAACAGGATGGCTGCGAGAATGTTTGCGATCCACAGCACGACAAGCGTCGGGCGTCCTTCGGGGGTGTGGCTGACAAATTTTCCCAGCCAGGCCAGCAAGGTGAAAACACATAAACGCAGCAATAGCTCTTCGTTGATGCCGCCGTAGAAAGATGCCAACAGCCCTTTCCATGCAGCAGGTTGGGCCGTCTGCAAGTTGAGCGCATTCGCCGCGCTCCCCAATTGCGCTTGTAAGCCAGGCGCAAACACAAATTTATCGAGCGCGATAATTAAGATGGATCCGGCTACGCCCAACGAAATGCTCGGAAGTAAAATCGCTTTAATGCGCGCCGCCACACTTTCACCTGCCAACTTCGCTTCCAGAATGGGCAACCCCAGTCCGATTCGATTTGCCAGGAACAGGCCGATCAGGATGGCGACGGCAAACAAGACTGTGTTTTCCAACACTTGAATGGAAAGGAGAAGAGGCAATGGCATTGGCAAAGTTGCTTTTGCCAACACATCGGCTTCCAGCGCCAACGAGTACGGCAGGATGGCAATGACGCCGAAGACCGAGGCGGCCAGCAGGATGAAGAAAATTTTCCAATTGAAAGGTTTGGTTGTGTTCATTGATGAATGTGCTCCTTTAAGAAGGGATGGAACGTTGGCGGCGGACGCGGTCGGTCAGCGGGCGTTTGGCGACCATGGTGACTTTGCCGCTGCCTTGGGGGGTGTAGACGTTGATGGCTTCCCAGCCATCCTCGCCCCATTCGTTTAGTGTGGCTTCGATGTTTTCATCTTTCGTGCCGAACACGCTGCCGATGGTTTGGACGCGATATTCCCACCCCGTGCTGGAACCGGGACTACTCCGTTGCATGGTTTCTGCCATTTTAATCTCCTGATGATTCGTGAAAAGCAAAAGCTATTTTTACCAGAACGCTTTGTGCGGGCAGTTTCCAAAATAATCACCCGACACTGTTCAGGCAATTTGGTTGCTATTGTTGGTTTCGATACGGCGGGACTGCACCGCCTACTCAACCAACCAGGTATGTTCTTGATAATTTACATGTTTCACATGAAACACAGCTTTCAGGCGGTTTTTGTTTCGCGCTGGAAGAGAATGTACGAGTAGACGACGCAGAAAAGCGATGCGCCAATTACCGGGACAAGCAGGAACCAGATGGCATAGTCGGGGAAAAATGCGCCGACCAGGGCCAGCACACCTGAAATCTTGAACAGTTGTGCGCCGACGCGGTGGGTTTCGTCCCAGACCGCATCGCTGGAAAGCGTCCAGGGGGTGCGGATGCCGATGAAGAAATTCCGCTTGGCTTTGCTTATCATGAACCCTACAAAGATGAACAACAATCCCAGGGCCGGCAGCAGGGCAGCGCTCATCCGAAAGCCGGTATAGCCCAGGTTCCAGGCCAATGTCAGCCCGTGGATGTAGACCATGAAGACTGTGATCAAGACGATAAAAGCATTGAAGCTTTCTCGAAACTTTGCGATGTTTGCCTTGAGCGGGTCAATGGCCGGGATGGTCAGGAACAGCAGGAACATGGCAGCGGACATGATCGGCATGAGGAATGCTCCCCAGAATTTGGAGGTGGTTCCGTTTACCAGATCGTTGACGCCCCAGTGGGACGCCATTGGATCGGGGAGTTTATTCCAGAGCAGCAGGCTCACCAGCGCGGCAAGCGCGATGATGGCGATGACGAAAACGGTGGTGTTTTTGGTTGACATTCTTACTCCTTGTGTTGCGTTTCACGTGAAACGATTTTGTCGGGCACGGCATTGCCGTATCCTTACTGTTCTTTCGGCGCGTTGTTTTGAGCCAACGAAACCATTCCGCTCAAGCCGCCGAGGTTCATGGTATCGACGGCGCTGGATGGGACAATCACCAGCGCGCCCTTTTCTTTCAGACCCTCGAAGAGCATGTTCATGGCGCGCAGGTGCAGGGCCGTGGGGTTATTGATATAAGATTCGGATGCTTTTGCAAACGAAGCAGCAATCTGCTCTTCCGATTCACCCAGGATGATGCGCGACTGGCGTTCGCGTTCGGCCTGGGCCTGGCGGGACATGGCGTCTTCCAGGCCCTGCGGGATGATGATATCGCGGATTTCGACCGACTGGACGGTGACGCCCCAGGGGGTGGTGCGCTCGTCGATAATGCGCTGAAGCTCCTCGTCGATGGCGCTGCGTCCGACGAGAATATCTGCCAGCATCATGCGGCCGATGATGTCGCGCAGGGCCGTCTGGGCGGCCCAGGCAATCGCGGAGCGGTAGTCCTGCACTTCGAGGGCGGCTTTCTCTGCGTCCCAGACAACCCAGAACAGGACGGCATCCACGTCAACCGGCACGGTGTCTTTGGTGAGGGTTTTTTCTGCTGCGAAGGGTGTGACCATGACGCGGTGGTCGACCCAGGATGGGATGGCGTCCACCAGCGGGATGATCCAGAACAGGCCGGGGCCGCGTAGTCCCATGAACTTGCCGAGGCGCAGGACAATGGCTTTCTCCCATTGGCTGGCAACCTGGAGTGAGAACATCAGGATCGTGCCGATCAATGCCATCCCGACTACATAGCCGCCGATCCAGCCGTCAGGGATTTTGCCGTCCATCTGGATGGCGCCCAGGATGGCGGCAATCAGGAATACAGTGAAGATCGTACCTGAGATGGGCGTAATGCGCACTTCAACTTTAGCGGACTGAAAAGGGCTTTTGATATTGAACATTTTGGAGGACATGGTTTAACCTTTCGAATGCGGATGGATAAGTGTGAATGGTTTAGCTTTCGGGATTTAGCCCCGGGCCTTGTTTGACGATATACTCGATGGCCTGCGCTGCGGTGAAACCCAGTTGCAAGGCTTCCGCCAGGAAGCGCCGGGCAAGGGCCTCAAGGGAGGCAACGCGCAAACTTTGTGTGACTTCGGGCGGCGGTTCATCCAGGATGTACGTGCCGCGCCCTTGTTGGGTGGAGATGATGTTGGCCTCGTCGAGCAAGCGGTAGGCGCGCGCTACGGTATTGAAGTTCACCCGCAGGTCGGATGCCAGGGCGCGGACGGTGGGAAGCTGGTCGCCGGGTTTCAATTCGCCGCTGGCAACTTGCTGGCGCACCTGTTCTACAATCTGGACGTAAATTGGAAGGTCAGAGCGCAAATTAAGGGTAATATTCATAGGCTTTCCTTTATTAATGTATCATTGTATTTTTGTACTAATTGTACATCTGTTTACAGAAAAGTCAAGAGGCAGTTACGCTCCCCACCTGTTTTAACGGGATGCAGCTACGGGTCAAAGAGTCCACGCGGAATAAACCCTCAGCGTGGTAGAATTCCGCATCCCAATGTTATGTATAAGGAGAAAGACTTATGGAAGCAACTACCGGTACGTTTGCAGTTAAAAAAGGACTGGCGCAGATGCTCAAGGGCGGCGTCATTATGGATGTGGTGACGCCCGAACATGCGAAGATTGCCGAAGATGCCGGCGCTTGCGCGGTGATGGCGCTGGAGCGCGTGCCCGCAGATATCCGCGCCCAGGGTGGCGTGGCGCGCATGAGCGACCCCGATTTGATCGATAAAATTAAGGCTTCGGTGACGATCCCCGTGATGGCCAAGTGCCGCATTGGGCATTTTGTGGAAGCGCAGATTTTGGAGGCGCTCAAGATCGATTACATCGATGAGTCTGAAGTGCTAACCCCTGCGGATGAGGCCTTTCACATCAACAAACATGAGTTTAAAGTGCCGTTTGTGTGCGGATGCCGCAACCTGGGCGAAGCCCTGCGCCGCATCGGCGAGGGTGCGGCCATGATCCGCACCAAGGGCGAGGCCGGCACCGGCGACGTGGTGGAAGCCGTGCGCCACGCACGCACCGTGCTGGGGGAGATCCGCCGCCTGCAAAATATGCCCGACGAAGAATTGATGACGTATGCCAAGGAGATCGGCGCGCCTTTTGAACTGGTCAAAGAGACCAAGCAGTTGGGGCGGCTACCGGTGGTGAACTTCGCCGCCGGTGGGATTGCGACTCCTGCCGACGCGGCGTTGATGATGCAGCTCGGCGTGGACGGCGTTTTCGTCGGCTCCGGCATTTTCAAGAGCGGCGACCCGGCCAAACGTGCGGCGGCCATTGTCAAGGCCACGACACACTTCCGGGATGCCGGGATTTTGGCCGAAGTCAGCCGCAACCTGGGAGAGGCCATGGTCGGACGCAGTATTGCGCAGATGCCCGAAGGGGACAAAATTGCAGGGCGCGGGTGGTAGTTACAGATACGCTCGGTTGGGGCAAAGCCCCAACCGAGCGTTTTGTTTTATATCGACCAGATCCTGCCCAACAAGTTTTCCTGTTTTATTTTTCCCCGTTCCATTCGGCGATCAGGCGTTGGAAGAATGCTGCGAGCACGTTGTGGCGTTCTTGGGCAATGGCCCTGGCGGTTTGGGTATACATACGGTCTTTGAGTTTGCTCAACTTGAATAAGTATTCGTGATAAGCGCTGTGCGGCTCCCCCGGTTCTTTTTTGCCAGTCTCGATGAACTGTTTTGACGGCGGCCAATAAAGCGGCTGCCCGGCCAGCGTGCAGTAGGCGATCATGCGTGTC
Organism: Anaerolineales bacterium; assembly: GCA_049792555.1. Taxonomy (GTDB): domain Bacteria; phylum Chloroflexota; class Anaerolineae; order Anaerolineales; family Villigracilaceae; genus UBA5195. The sequence continues at coordinate 1,848 of JBARBA010000021.1, read as the reverse complement.
AGGCCAATCGCGCCGATGGCGTCCAGTTTGTCGGCGTCGAAGATGATTTTGGCTTCGAGCGTCTGCGGCGGCTCGGACGCATCGCGGAAACGATGGGCGCGGATACAGTGCTGGATGGCGGCGATGCGCTGTGCATCCCAGCCTTTGGCGCGCAGGACTTCGGCGGCGAACTCCGCCGAGGCGTGGTGGTGCAGCTTGCGCCGGGCCTTGTCGGCGGGGTTGCTGCCTTCGGCGTCGTGCAGCAGTGCGGCGGCGCGCACGATGTCCAGGTCCGCGCCTTCGGCCAGGGCGATTTTTTCGGCCATGCGGTGGACGCGCAGGATGTGGCCGAAGTTGTGGACGGGGTCTGATGCGCTGTACCAGGCGCGGGCGGTTTCGATGTCGGGCATGTCAGTTGTTTTTCCGAGTAATGACCGTCACGTTGCGCACTTGGTTGATTTTTTCAAACCGGCCGCTTTCGAGCAACTCGCCGATGAATTGCAGGCAGCCGAAGGCCGGGTTGGTTGAATCGTCAAAGGCAATGATGGCATTTGGCGTGAGATGGCCTACCCAACAATCGAAATCCCGTTTGACGCCTTCGTAAGAATGATCGCCGTCAATGAAGAGTAGGCCGATGGGCTTCGTCCAACCCGGCGAAACGATTTCGCTGCTCAGGTTGACCAGCCGGACGATGTGAAAGCAGGATGTGGCCAGCATGGCTTTGTAAAAAGCGCCCCGGTCAGGCGGGCCGTATTTTCCACCCAGCACGCCCGAAAACTCTTCGTGGGGTTCGATGGCGTAGACCGGCGCTTTATACCCGTCGAGGGAGCCTCGACCTAGCGCCACCGCCGAGCGGCCTCGATACGAGCCAACTTCAACAATGCACCCGTTCCGGCAGGCTTTTGCCAGGTCGTACAAAAGGAGCGCTTCTTCCAGGTTGACCATTCCCTCGGTTTGGTCAAACCAGGTTTTGAAATCGCTGTTGTAGGAGACGCGATCGAAGGAATCATCGCGGGTTATTTTTTGGACAAGCAGGTTGACTATTTTTTTTAGGGATTTGTTCACGCTATGACCTCGGTGGTTGCAAGTTGAATATTGAAACTGCTGTGTTGATTTTACCCCGCTTACAAAAAATGCCGCCGTATGCGGCGGGTTTTGCCTGTTGCTTCTTTATCGTTTTCGCGCAATAATATGAACAAAGGAAAATAGCCTATGCCATCCAGAGTCTGGTCGCACCTGTGTGATTACGCCGCAATTGACGGAAGCGGAAAACCGATGATTATTGGGGATTTCGACAATATCAACGTCCCGAACCTGCCCATCCAACTTCCGCTGTTTTTTGTGATTTCAAAATGGGTTGGATACGGCGGGGAAACCTTCACGCACCACATCCGAATCATTTCCCCCAGCGGGCAGGAAATTTCAAGCTCGTCGCAGACGAGTATTACCATCCAGCCGGGGCCAAATGACGACGGCAACCATCTCAATCTCGATTCTTTTATGATGCTCCAGTTCGATGAGTTTGGCGAATATGTGATCGAGATTGTGCTGGATGGAAATACGGTTCACATTTTGCCGTTGATGGTTAATCAAATCTAAAGGGGTTGCCGCGATGCGCCGTCGCCTGTAAGTCGGATTGCCAACACCGCACTTGCGTTCGGTGCAAGTGTCCGACCTACGCTATATCGCCAGATGTGCTGGTTTTCACGGCAACTCCCAATGAGCAGGGGCGGGTCTAAAACCAATACTGTTTAGATAAGGCATTCCAATTCAAAGGCAGGTTTTCATTTTCTCCATAGAGAAACAGCCGCCAAAGCGGCTTCGTAAAAATAGCCCGGACGTTTACGTCCGGGGCGGGGCCAAAAGGCG
>JBARBA010000020.1:0-6960 GCA_049792555.1 Anaerolineales bacterium | reverse complement strand
GTCAGGACATACGTTTTACGGTTCATCAGGGTCTCTTTTGTGCGTGTTGTGGCCCGGCGCAGTTTCTGCCAGATGGGTTCATTGTACCCTGGGGCAGGGCGGCTCATCAAAAGAGCGCTGCGCCTCGAAAACAGGCGCAGCGCTCTTTCGGTTTGTGCAGGCTTGGCTCACAAGAGCCAGGCGTCCACTTCCGCTCCAGCCGGGCAGGACGTTACGCCAGCCGGGATAATCACCAGGGCATTTGCTTCGACCAGCGAAAACAAATTCCCGGAGCTTTGGTTGGACGAAAAGCGGGCGACGTATCTCCCGTCCTCAAGCGTGACCGTAGCCCGCAGGTAACTCTCTCGCCCATCCGATTCCAGGCTCTCGCCCAGGATCGTTCTGACCCGCGGCCTTTCTACCGTTCCCTGACCTTGTAACTGCCTGATGGCGGGTTCCACGAAAACCAAAAACCCCACGAACGCCGAAACCGGGTTCCCCGGCAGCCCAAAGAACGGGACGCCGCGATAGTGCCCGAAGGCCAGCGGCTTACCCGGACGCATGTTCACCTTCCAAAACTCCAACGCGCCGCCGCTTTCGACCACTTCCTTGACGTAATCGAACGCCCCCACGCTGACCCCGGCTGACGAAAGAATCACGTCCGCTTTGCCTGCCCCCGTTAGGGGGGCCGCCAGCGCCGCATCCAGCTTCTCCCGCACGGCTTCGCCTGTATCCGCAGCCACGCCCAGGCGGATGACTTCACAGCCGGCCTGGGCGGCCAGCGCCGTAAGCGTGTCGCTGTTTGTGTCGTGGATTTTCCCCGGCGTCAGCGGCAACTCCACCGGCAAAATTTCATCGCCGGTGGAAAGGATCGCCACCCTCGGCCTGCGATGTACCTGCACACTTGCTACGCCCAGCATGGCCAACATGCCCACATCCTGCGCCCGCAAAAGCCTGCCGGCGGAAAGGATTTCCTGCTCCGACTTCAAATCTGCGCCCTGCTTGCGCACGTTTTCGCCCGTTTCGACGGCGCGGTAAACGCTGACGGTTTGCGGCGCAAGCGCGCCCGCCGAATGGTCATTGAAATCGGTGTCTTCGACCATTACGACCGCGTCGGCCCCGGCGGGCAGCGGCGCGCCGGTCATAATGCGCGCGGTCTGGCCTGCTTCAACCCGCAAGGACGGGGCCGTCCCGGCGGGGATATCGCCGATAACGGGCAGCGCCAACGGGTGGGCGCGGCTTGCGTCTGCCAGGTCTGCGGCGCGGACGGCGAAGCCGTCCATGCTGGAGTTGTCGAAAAGCGGCAGGTCGAAAGTTGTGCAGATCTGCGCCGCCAGCGCGCGGCCCGCCGCCTGCTCAAGCGGGACGAGTTCGCTCTCAAGCGGGGAGAAATAAGAAAGAATGCGTTGCCGCGCTTCCTGAACGCTTAACATTGTTATCCTTTGACAGACAAGTCAAAACCCTATGGTTCACGAAGATCACGAAGAAAAGCCTTAAGCATTTAAACCTTCGCGCCCGCTTGCCCCCGTTAGGGGGTCGTGAACTTCGTGGATTTTATCCGCCGCGCATTCGTTGCGCATCGAGCACATTGGCGATGTTTTCGATGCGGTTCAACATGCGGCTGAGCTGGCCGATGTCTTTCACTTCCACGATCAGGCGAATATCGGCCACATCTGCCTTGACGTTATTGTGATCCACATGCACGTTGACATTCACGATATTAACGCCTTCCGTATTGAGCAGGGTGGAGATATCGCCCATCAACCCCTGGCGGTCGAAAGCAGTGATCTTGATCGGCACCGGGTAGGTGCGCATTTGTCCGCCCCACGAAACCCTCACCAGCCGCTCGCGCTCATTACTGCGCAAAATATTCGGGCAGTCCTGGCGGTGGATGGTTGCGCCGCGTCCGCGGGTGATATAGCCCACGATTGGATCGCCGGGCATTGGGTTGCAACATTTGCCCATGGTCGTCAAAAGCCCGCGCAGGCCCACGACTGAAACCGCATCGGTCGAATCCGGGTCGCTTTTGCGACCGGAGATGACCAGTTGTTCCTCGATGGGTTCCTGTTCGGCGATCAAATTGATGATGCGTTGAACCGGCAGGTCGCCGCAGCCCAGTTCGATGAACATATCGTCGGTTGTCTTGAGATCCAACTGGCGGGCCAGGTTTTCCAGGTTGATATCGCTCAGGCCCAGGCGATGCAACTCGCGTTCGAGCATCTGGCGTCCCTGGCTCAGGTTCTGTTCGCGGTCCTGTTTCTTGAACCAGGCCTTGATCTTGGAACGCGCCCGCTGGGTTTTGACCATCCCCAGGCTGGAGTTGAGCCAATCGCGGCTGGGGCCGCCTTGTTTCGAGATCAAAATTTCGACCTGTTTGCCGGTCTTGAGCACGTAATCGAGCGGGACAAGCTTTCCATCCACCTTTGCGCCGCGGCAGCGGTGCCCAATATCGGTGTGGACGTGGTAAGCAAAATCGATCGGGGTGGAACCGGCCGGCAGGTCGTAGATATCGCCCTTGGGGGTGAAGATGTAGACGCGGTCCTCGAATACGTCCGATTTCATCGAGTCGACGAATTCCTGCGCGTCCTGCACTTCTCCGCGCCATTCCATCATCGAGCGCAGCCAGAGCACGTGTTGCTCATACTTCTGGTCGCGGCGCGAACCTTCCTTATAGCGCCAGTGGGCGGCGATGCCATACTCTGAGTTCTGGTGCATTTCTGAAGTGCGGATTTGCACTTCGAGCGGCTTGCCGTCGTCGTAAATGACGGCGGTATGCAGGGACTGGTAAAAATTATCTTTCGGGGCGGCAATGTAATCGTCGAACTCACCGGGGATGGGCCGCCAGTGGTTATGGATGATCCCCAGCGCCGCATAACAGGAGGGCAGGTCCTGTACGATCAGGCGCACGGCGCGCACGTCGCGCACCATCTCAAAGGTTTTGCCCTTGGAAACCATCTTGCGATAGATGGAATAAATGTGTTTCGGTCGTCCACTGATTTCGGCCTTGATGTTGGCCTGCGTGAGGACGTGCTGCAATTTTTCGACGATCTGCGTAATTTGCTCTTCGCGCGTCGAGCGCCGGTCTGCCAGTTGTTCGGCGATTTCCTTGTATTTTTCAGGGTTGACGTAGCGGAATGACAGGTCTTCGAGTTCCCACTTGAGTTGCCAGATGCCCAGTCTGTTTGCCAGCGGGGCGTAAATATCCAGTGTTTCTTGCGCAATGCGCGTCTGTTTTTCGGGGGAGGTAAAGCCGAGTGTGCGCATGTTATGCAGCCGGTCGGCCAGTTTGATCAAGACCACGCGCACATCGTCGTTCATCGCCAGGAAGGTCTTGCGCAGCGCTTCGATGGATACCTGCCGTTTGCGCCGCGAATCCTGCTCCGGGTTGGGTTTCTCGTCGCTATGCGAGACGCGCGGCAGGCTCTCCAGTTTGGTGACGCCGTCCACCAGGTTTGCAACCGTATCGCCGAACTGCTTTTTTAGATCTTCCAGTTTGATGGACGTATCTTCAACAGTATCGTGCAGCAGCCCGGCAGCCACCACCTCGACCGGCATACGCATTTCTGCCAAAATGGCGGCCACGGCCACGCAATGGTTGATATATGGCTCGCCGGATTGGCGCTTTTGCAATGCGTGCGCATTGACGGCCACTCCGTAGGCGCGGTGAACAATATCGCGGTCTACGGGCGTGTAATAGTCCGGCAGGTTCTCCATCAACTGGTCGATTGCAATTGTCTGAACGGCTTTCATATAAATGCGTGCTCCACGCTAACGATTGTCAGTATCATCTCAATATTTTGGGGAAATTGTTTACATGGTGGTTTCGGCACCTGCCCTCCCGAAGGGACGCCGGGACAGGTGTGGCGGGCGGTGCCAGGGTACGGCGGCGGGATAGCACCGCTGCCTACTCGACCACCAAATATTGAGAAGTTACAATTCGAGTTAATAAATTTGATGCTGTTTTGACGTTAAAGTGTCGCCCAAAAGGGTGCTTGTGATACTTTTGTAAGCTTTCCAAGTCGCCTGGATACCCAAAAACGACCCGGCGCAACTTCTTATCTCGAAATGTCTGCTGACAAGAATGGGCGCGAATATACTGCGAAACGGCGAGTTCCGCAAGCCGGGATGTCGAGCTTTGCAAGAGTGTTATTTCCAGATACCCGCATCAAAACGGATCAATCCGCCCTGGTTACATTGGCTTTTTTAGGAAGGCGCGTTTGCGCGATTTGCCGTTCCCTGCAAATCATAACTCAATAAAATCATGCAAACCGGGGTAAACGACCTGCTTCATGCCTTGCCCGGTCAGTTGTTCGGTCAGCATCTGCGCCGGTTTTTCTTCGCCATGCACCAGGAACAGTTTGCGGGCCGATTTCTTGACGCGCAGCGCGTATTCCGTCAGCAAATCCTGTCCGGCGTGGGACGAAAACCCGCCGATGGTGACGACTTCCGCGTGGCGGTAATAGACCTCGCCGAAGATCTTCACGCGCTCCTCGCGGTCCGCCAGGCGGCGGCCCAGTGTATCGGGCGCCTGCCACGAGACGATCAGGATGGTATTGCGCGGGTTCTCGATGTTATTCTTCAGGTGGTGCAAAATGCGTCCGTTTTCGGCCATGCCCGAAGCCGAGATGATGATCATCGGTTCCTTGCGCTCGTTGAGCGCCTTCGATTCTTCCACCGAATGGATGTAGGTCAGTTGATCGAAGTTCAAGGCCGGGTGGCGGTTTTCGCGGATAAACGTCAGGGTTTCCTCGTCGTAATAGTCCTGGAACTTGATAAAGACCTGCGAAGCCTCCACCGCCAGCGGGCTATCCACAAACACCGGCACGCGCGGCACATCGTTGGCCGTCATCATGCGGTTCAACTCGTAGACCAGTTCCTGTGTGCGGCCCACCGCAAACGACGGAATGATCAGCTTGCCGCCGCGCGCGACGGTGCGCTTGACCGCCTCGCGCAACTCCACAAACGCCGAGGCGGGATCGCGGTGGGGTTTATCGCCGTAGGTGCATTCCATGATCATAATGTCGGCGGACTCGGGCAAGACCGGGTCGCGCAAGAGCGGCAGGTTGCGCCTGCCGATATCGCCGGAGAACCAGACGTGGGTCTTCTTCCCCTTTTCCTCCACGCGCAAATCGACGGCTGCCGCCCCGAGGATGTGTCCCGCTTCCACCAGGCGGACGCTGACGCCGTTAACCGGGGAAAATTCCTGCTCGTAGGGGATTTTCCGTAATTGTTCGGGCACCTTTAAGGCTTCTTCCTGGGTATAAAGCGGAATGACCGGCGCTTTGCCGCGCGGGATGCCGTATTTATTGGCGAAAATCGCATCCGCTTCCTGGATGTGCCCCGAATCTGCCAGCATGATCTCGGTCAGGTATTCGCTGGCCGGGGTGGTATAGATCGGCCCCGTAAATCCCTGCTTGACCAGGTTGGGCAGGTTGCCGCTGTGATCGATGTGGGAATGCGACAGGACGACCGCGTCGATGGTTTTGGGGTCAAAGGGAAAATTGTAGTTGCGTTCGTAGGTATCTTTACGTCGCCCCTGATACAGGCCGCAGTCCAGTAGTAACCGCGAGCCGTTGACTTCCAATAGATGCATTGAGCCGGTGACGGTGCGGGCCGCACCGTGGAATGTGATGCGCATGATGCCTCGCTTTCGGTGTGTTGAATGTGTACATTCATTCTAGCACGAGAAAACTGCGCTACACTTTGCAGGGCATTCACAAAAAAGGTGACAGTCACTTCGGTGCGCCAGATATAACCTTTTGTGAGATACGCTGCCATAAACAGGCCAAGTGACTGTCACCTTTTTTAAAAGACACAGCCACCGCGCAGGTGGCTGTTGTATCTTTATTTTACGCCCAACGCCCGCAAGATTTCGGGGCCGAAGTGCTCGAAGCGCCAGGGAGCTTCATCCATCACCTGCGCCAGCGCCTCGCGCGAACGCGGGTTTGTCTCCGCGATGGCGTACAGGTACGAGCGCGGCAGGATCACGTCTGATTCCACCTTCAATTCTTTGGCTTTGAGCTTGCGCCAGCTTTTCAACGCCTGCTGACGGTTGAGGACGGCGTTGGGCAGGCGTGTGACGGGCGTCGGTTCAACCGGCGCGAGGTTGCTCCCGCGCTGGACGGCTTCGAGCATGGCTTTTCCGCAACGTTGGATTTGCTTTTCGGTCATGCCAATCGATGCCAGGCCTTCAAACGATTGGGGCGGGTTTTTGGCCGCTTTGAGCAGCACATAGTCATTAACGACTTTGAATACCGGACGGTCGAGCCGCTCGGCAATTTTCTCGCGGCAAAGGCATAGTTCATTCAGGATGGTTTGCTGGCGCATATCAAGTTCTCCCTGCCCATCCACACGTTCCCAGCGCTCTTTCTGTTCGCGGTGGCCGTTGCCGTTGATGTAGCAGCAACGCGTGAAATCTTCATAGGCCATTTCCCAGCGCTCTTTGGCCCGCAATTCGGTTTCCAGGATTTCTCTCAGGGGGATTAAATAGTGTGTGTCGAGCCGCGCATAATTGATCAAATCTTGCGTCAGCGGGCGCCTCCCCCAATCCGCTTTTTGGTTGTGCTTGTCCACGTCCAGGCCAAATTTTTCGGCCAGCAGGCTCCCCAGCCCCACAGCCGTGTAGCCGAGGGTGCGCGCGGCAACCATTGTATCGAACATGTTGGCGAACACGAAATCAAAGTCGCGGTGCAAGCCAAGCACGTCGTATTCAGCCGCGTGGAAAATTTTTTCGATGTGGCGGTCGGCAAAAATGGGGGCCAGGTAGGTCAGGTCGTCCAACGCCAGCGGATCCACCAGGTAATCGGTATCGGGCGTGGAGAATTGGATCAGGCATACCCGCTCGCGATAGGCATGCAGGGAGTTGGCTTCGGTATCGACGGCGATACGCGATTGGCGGGAAAGAATATCAGCGAGACGTTCGATGGCAGAAGAAGTATCAACCCAGACGGGTTCGGGGAGAGATAAAGACATAGTGTCATT
>JBARBA010000019.1:0-2119 GCA_049792555.1 Anaerolineales bacterium | reverse complement strand
GTGTAACTCCGTGTAATCCGTGTCCAAATCGTTCTTTTCCCGCAAGGGCATCGGGACGATGTTGTGCCTTCAAAAGGTCTCCACAGTTAAGTGCGGTCTCACCGCCCTCGCGCAATGCGGGGAATATCTGAGAGGAAATGCCACGGCAATTTCCAGAGAGCAAAAACCCCCCGGCCACATCCTGCGGTCGGGGAGTTTCCATCTCGTCCACTTGGGGGAGGATGGACGGTTACTGCTTTGGCGTCGTCGGCAGATGATGTCATCCGGCGCAAAGCGCAGGCGGAACTGAGTAGCGTCGGTGCAGTGCGTTACTGGCGCTGTTCATTGCGCCGCCCGCACGGTGGTTGTTCTCGCCCGATTCGAGCACCCAGCCATCCAGGACGGGGGTTGAAGTGGAGACTGTCGTCGCGCTGGCGGCAGTGGTGTCTGGGATGACAACCTTGTTTTTCGCCAACGTAACCGCCGTCTGCGCCAAGGCTCTGCCGTGCAATGACGCGCCGGTGCGCAGGTGGATTGCTTTTTTGGCCAGGATGTTCCCCTCGACGTGCGCCGTCGTGCCAATCACGACACCCACGCCGCCGCCCACCTGCCAGAATATATTCTTGGCTTGCGCGCCGCCGATTAACAACATCTTCGCGCCTGAACCCATGATCAGGTTTCCCGCGATCTGGAATATCCAAACGGCGTCTGCCGGGCCTGCCAGGGTGACATTGGTTGTGATCAAGACGCCTGTGCCCCATTTGTAGAGGCCCGGAGCAAGGGTTCTACCGCTCAAGTTTCCCGCATACAGTTCGGTGAAATCAGGTTTTAATCGTCCGGCAGCGTCTACGTAGGCAGCTTGCATATTGTTTATCGCCATGGTCATGTTGGCGGGAGTCGGAGATGCATAGTTGGCTGCGTATATTTTCCCGGTCACTTGCGCTGATCTCGAAAACCTTTTCGTGCTATCCGCCACCAATGCAAATCCGGTGATGGCAGCCGCGACAATTGGACTCACTCCAAGATCCCCGGTAATGGCGGAAGTTGGCACATTGGTGATGCCTGTTTTTGTCAAAATCGCAAAATGAGCCGCCGCCCCCAGGTGTATCGGCAATCGGAATGTCGCCGCCTGCGCTGCTTGCCCTGAACTTAATGTGAGCGCAATCGCCAACACGGCCACCAACACCAGGCGGGCCGCATTGCTGAACGAACGATAGGTAGATTTGATCATGTTGCATTCTCCTTCATAGAATAACTCAATAAAGACCTGGTAAGGTCTTTGGAAGCCTGAGGCTTCATATTCATCCTACAGCAGAAACGCCCCGACCACATCCATCGACCGGGGAGTTTCTATCTCGTCCAATTGGGGGATGACGGGTGGTTACTGTTTTGGCGTCGCCAGTGGATTTTGGATGGGCTGGCCGGCATTGCCACCTTGGTAGTAGGGGAAGGTCAAGGGCAGGTCAAAACCGAAATAGGCCGAGACGCGCGCCACAATCTCGCCCTTGATCTGGGCGCGGCGGGTGTTGTAGGCCCTGACGGCGTCATTCCAATCGGTGCCGGCCAGTTGAATGGTGTTCATGGCCTCATCGACCGTATCGCCAAGCGCCAGGGTGACTTTGGCATCCGGCACGGGCGGCGGGGCCTGGGTGATGGCGTTGACGTACAACGAAAAGCCCTGGCCGATGCCGGTGGGCAGCGCGTTCTTGCCTTGCAGTTGGCTCAAGTTCAGCTTGGTCGGGTCCAACGGCTGGCCGTTCGCATCGCGGTAATTCTTGAGCAGGTTGGTGAGCGCATCGGCTTGCGAACGGAAGTTGCCGGTCCATACCTCGCCGCTGCTGTTGACCGCGTCGTAATAATCTTTGGTGATCTGCGTCTTGGCCTGGATTTTGGCATACTGCGTATCGGTCACCAATTGAAAATTGGCCGCCGCCGACTGGACGCCCTGCACCAACGCAACCAGTTCGTTGTATTCCGTCGTGCCCGCATCCACAACGCCGCAACCGCTCAACCCGGCGAACAGGGCAACCAGCACAAACATGGAAATAATCAGTCTAATGGAACGTTTCATCTTTTAATCTCCTTTTTTAATTGCCGCGCCCTGAACGTCCGCTGCCGCTGCCGCCGAGAAACGAGCCGC
>JBARBA010000018.1:0-4079 GCA_049792555.1 Anaerolineales bacterium | reverse complement strand
AGGGGCGGGTCTCGGACCCGCCCCTACAGTCTTGTTTTGTAAGCAAGTACGTGGTACATTTTGCGCGTTCCTGGCGATTCAGGACAAAATCTCCTGGCGAAAAAGGCATGTGCTTGTGATCTGGGATCAGCAACACCTCAAAGCGCTTTTGCGTTTGCCCCGCTACCCCAAACAGTTGCTTGACGATGAACCCTGGGCGAGTTGGCTCACGGAACGGCGTGGCGTCAGCGCGGTGCGCGAATCGCTGCGCCTGGCCCCGCTGCAACCGCCCCAACTCCAACTGCTCGAACTGATCCTCAGCAACCCATCCACTGCCCCGCGCAAGCGCGCCGCCGTCTTGCACGTCAGCCAGATCACCTATTTCCGTTACCTGAAAGCGCTGGTTGCTTCGCTGCTGGAGTATCTCAATTATGCCGATGCGCCTGCGGGCTACCCTGCAACCAATTTGCCCCGCCCTGTGACGCCTCTGATTGGCGTGGAAACGACCCTGCAGCACATTTTGACGGTCTTGGCAGACCCGCAGGTGCGCCTCGTGACCATCATGGGCACAGGCGGCATTGGAAAAACCCGTCTGGCCATCCAGGCTGCTCGCCGGATATTGGAGAGCGACGAGGATCGCTGCGCGTTTAGCGACGGCATCTTCTGGGTGGACCTGGCCCCGTTGCGCGCCCCCGATCTTATCCTGGTCGAGATTGCCCAGGTGCTTCACCTGACCGAGCGCAGCGGCTACCCGACCCTTGAACTGTTGCAGCGCGAATTGAGCGAACGCAAGCTGCTGCTCCTGCTCGACAACTTCGAGCACCTGCTGGCTGCCGCTCCGCTGGTGGCCGCCCTTTTGCAGCGCACGGCGCGGCTCAAAATCCTGGTCACCAGCCGGGCGGCGCTCAACATCTCAGGTGAGCGGCGCCTGCCCATCCCGCCCCTGGGCTTGCCGGGGCTGGATCCGTTGCCCGCCTTCGAGCGCTTAAGCGACTATAGCGCCATCCAACTCTTCGTGCAGCGCGCCCGCGCCATCGACGAGAGCTTTGCGCTTACGCCTGAGAATGCGCTTGCCGTTGCCCAGCTCTGCGCCGAATTTGACGGCCTGCCCCTGGCCCTGGAGATGGCAGCGCTGCGCATCAGCCATCTCTCCCCCCAAAATATGGTGACCATGCTGGGGCAACGGTTGCAACTGCTCGCCGGCGGCGCGCGCGACGTCGACCCGCGCCATCAGACCCTGCGCAACCTGATCGACTGGAGTTATCAGTTGCTGGACGCCGATGTGCAGCGGGTCTTTTGCCGTCTGGCGGTCTTCGCCAACGGCTGGACGCTCGAAGCGCTGGAGGCGGTCTGCGTAATGAAGGATGAAAGCGGAAAGCGTCGCCCTGAGCGTGTCGAAGGGATGAAAGATGAAGAACCCAACTCTCAGCCTTCATCCCTTCGGCACGCCCAGGACGACGCTTTCATCTTTCATCCTTCATCCTTCATCCTTCATCCTTTGGATATCCTGGCAACGCTGATCGACCAAAGCATCGTCTCGCGGCAGTCCGGCGACACAACCTCGCGCTTTGGGATGCTGGAAACCATCCGCGAATATGCCCACGAGAAGCTGGCTGCCAGCGGCGAAGAACCGGCCATCCGCCAACGCCACGCCGCCTATTACCTGTCGTTGGTTGAAGCGTGGACGGATGAGAACGTCGAGCCATCCCTGCCGATTGCGCAGTTGGAATATGAGTATAACAACCTGCGCATTGCGCTCCAGTGGGCCATTGAGCAAAGCCAATCTGAACTCGCCCTGGACCTGGGCCTGGCCTTGTGGCATTACTGGACGAAACACGGCTCTCCCAACGAGGGTCAATATTGGCTGGCGCGCATCCTGGATATCAAGCCGCCTGCGCGCAGCCTGAAGCGCATCCGCGTCTTGATCGATGCGGGCCAACTGCTGATCTACCAGAACGATTTTCAACAGGCGCAAGCCATTTATGAAGAAATGGCCGCGCTCGCCCGGCAGTTCAATCGTCGCAATGACCTGGGCGTTGCCCTGCAAGGCCTGGGTGATATTGCCCAATTTTGGGGCGACTACCCGCGCGCGCGCGCTCTCTATTTGGAAAGCCTGGCCTTGTACCGAGAAATTGAGCATACGCGCGGCATGGGCTGGGCGCTTGACCGTTTGGGAAACCTGGCGCTGGAACAGGGTTTGCTCGAAGAAGCCTCTGCTTTTTTTACCAGGAGCCTGACGATTTTTGAAACGCAGGATTATCAAGAAGGCATTGCCCATTCGCGCTCCAAATTGGGCCTGATTGCGTTCGAGGAACGGCGCTATGCCGATGCGGTCCAATTATTCGAAGCCAGCCTGGCCTATTTTCGGCTCATGAGCCCTAATTGGCACTATGCCTGGTTGATTGAATACCTGGGCCAGGCCGTTTTGGGCCTGGGCGACCTGTCGCGCGCTGCCGGATTCTTTTGCCAAAGCCTGGAAATCCACTTTGAAGGCAAATCATCCCTGGGGATTGCCTATAACTTGCACGGCCTGGCGAGTGTTGCGCTGGCCGAAGGGCAGGCCAGGCGCGCCGTGCGCTTATTCAGCGCCGTCCAGCGCATCTTCGAGCACTACCCGCCCCCGCCGCCGCGCCGCCGGAAATTGGATGCCAGTGTGGCGCGCAGCCGGGATGTGCTTGATCCATCCGATTTCGCCGCCATCTGGCGCGAAGGGCAGGCCATGACCCTGGAGCAGGTTGTCGCCGAAGGGCTTGACATCCCGCGCTGATTCCATAGGTATCAAGCCAAGCCAAAACCGGGCCAAAAACGACATTACAGCACTTCAACCGCCCGGACGTGAACGTCCGGGCTAGTTTACGAAGCCTGCGGAAGCAGGCTAAAACCAATACTGTTTAGATAAGGGGCAAACCGTTGGTAATTTGCCAGGAAATGCCCAGTTTCAACTAATGAAACAGCTTATCCAAACACTCTTGGGTTTAGCTCCGACCTGAATGTTTTAAGCCGATTGTTTGCCGGCTGCCAGGGAACACGATAAGACCTATCAGGGTGGTACAATGATGATCGAGCGGCGCTCCAGTACAGAATGAGTACAGGATGAGTATAGGATATTTGGATCACCATTGGAACTCCATTGGTGAAAGGATGGACGAAGGATGGCAAAAGTAACGCTTCACCCCATGATCCAACAGGCGCAGGGGCAGATCGGCGACCTGGTTTTTCGGCGCGTGCCCGGCGGCGGGACGAGCCTGATGCGCAAGCCCGATATGTCCAAAGTTACCTGGAGCGAGGCGCAGGCGGCCCACCGCAAGCGTTTCAAGCTGGCAGTAGCCTATGCCCGCGGCGCAATGTCCGACCCGCAACCCCGCTCGGTCTATGAGCGCGAAGCGGCGCGCCGGGGCAAGCGTCCGTTCGACCTGGCGGTGTCGGATTATTTTCACGAGAAGGAATTGGTTTCGGGCGGAAAGGGGTAAAGGCAATACTGTTTCGATAAGGGGCAAACCGTTGGCAATTTGCCAGGAAATGCCCACTTTCAAATAAGAAAACGGCTTATCTAAACAGTATTGAGGCTAAAACCGTTTTTTAGCCGTCTTTAGACGGCTTCGCCAATGTAGCCCGGCGATTTATCGCCGGGCGAGGCCGGGCAAGCGAGAAATTTCCTTAGCTTGATGCCTATGGCGCTGATTCTCCCGCCCCCCCCCAAAAAAAAATACAACACAAATATTCCTTTGTTCCCTGCACCGGCCCATATGGCCCGGTGCAGGTTTGCATTGATGGTTGTGATAGTGAACATGATAGCCGACGTGAAAGTTAAAGCGCAGGGCCTTTTACTCTTTATCTTTAAAAGAAACGCATTTTTTTAGTAAAAGGAGAACGTATCATGAAACTACAACGCACCATTCTTTTGCGCGTGCTGACCGGCCTGACCATCCTGACCGTGCTGGCAGCCGCCGTTTCCCTGGCCCTGCCCGGTCGGGCCGCCCCGGCCTTCAACTACGCCGAGGCGCTGCAAAAAACCATCCTGTTCTACGAAGCCCAGCGTTCGGGCAAACTCTCCACTTCCAGCATCCCCACCCGTTTCACCTGGAAGACCGACTCCCAAT
>JBARBA010000017.1:0-4258 GCA_049792555.1 Anaerolineales bacterium | reverse complement strand
GACCGCCGACGCCTGGAAACAGGTCACGGCCACGTATCAGATGGGCCAGGCCGACACGGCATTCATCTACTTCGAGACCTCGTATTCCAGCGGCACGAACAACCCCTTCCTCGTCGACGATATCGTCGTTCAGGAGCAGGGCGGCCCGCACTGGGATCCGAACCTGACCCCGCTCAAGGATACGGTGAACTTCCCGGTTGGCGTTGCGATCGACTCGCGCGAGACGACCGGCGCTTATGCGGGCC
This sequence comes from Anaerolineales bacterium, assembly GCA_049792555.1. Taxonomy (GTDB): domain Bacteria; phylum Chloroflexota; class Anaerolineae; order Anaerolineales; family Villigracilaceae; genus UBA5195. The sequence continues at coordinate 4,013 of JBARBA010000017.1, read as the reverse complement.
TGCTCCAGCACCACTTCAACCAGATTACGCCCGAGAACCACATGAAGCCCGAAGCGTGGTACGACGCGGACAAGAACTTTCGGATTAATCCCGAAGCGAAGGCGCTCATGGACTTCGCCGCGGCGAACGGCATGCGTGTCTACGGTCACACGCTCCTGTGGCACCAGCAGACGCCCGACTGGTTCTTCCAACGCGCCGACGGCACGCCGCTGACGAATTCACCTGAAGACCAGGCGATTCTCAGCACCCGCCTGCACGACCACATCTTCAACGTCGCCCAGACGTTGAGCAGCATGTACGGGGATTTCGGCAGCGCCACGAACCCGCTCGTCGCGTTCGACGTAGTCAACGAGGTGATCTCCGATTCGGCTGAGTCCGATGGCCTGCGCCGCAGCCCGTATTACAACATTCTCGGCCCGTCGTACATCGACGACGCATTCACCTGGGCCAACCAGGCCTTTAACATCGATCACGCGGCCCCCGGGGTCACACACCCGATTGCCCTGACGATCAACGATTACAACACAGAGCAGACCGAGAAGCGCAACCGGCTGCACACGCTGGTCGCCGACCTGCTCAACCGGCACATCCCGGTCGATATGGTCGGGCACCAGTTCCACGCCAGCCTGTCTACACCAGTCCAGTTGTTCGACACCGCCCTGACTGCGTTCGAGGACCTGCCGGTCAAGCAGGTCGTAAGCGAGCTGGACGTTATGACCGGGACGCCGGTCGACGATGCCAAGCTCATCGAGCAAGGCTACTACTACCGCGACGCGTTCCGCATCTTCCGCGCGCACGCAGCAAGCCTATACTCTGTCACAGTCTGGGGCCTCTACGATGCCCGCAGTTGGCGTAGCGACAACGCGCCGCTGCTGTTCAACAACCAGTTGACCGCCAAGCCTGCCTACACAGGGGCCGTTGACCAGACACTCCCGGCGCGCATCCGCACCGCGTTGGTCTTCCAGGCCGATGTGCCGCTCGATGCCGGGACCACTTCTGCGCTCGAATGGCAGAAACTCCCGCTCCACGCTGTCGGTAATAAATTTAGCTTCCAACTCCGCTGGGAATCCGACCACCTGAGCGTGTTCGTTAACGCGCAGGACGCCACGCCGGAGGCCGCCGACAAGCTGACGCTCAAGGTTGGCGGCAACACGTACACGTTCAACCGTGACGCCACGGGCGATGTGCCGGGCGTCGTCGAAGAAGTCAGCGGCGGCTGGAAGGCTGTGGTCCATGCGCCGCTCAGCGCCGCTCAACAGAACGACCAGGTGCAGTTCGACATCGCCCTGACGGACGGCGCAGATACGTTCGGCTGGAACGACGCCGGCGCAACCGGCACGCTCACGCTCGCCGAGCCGCTCTCGTACCTCGAAGTGGCCGGGATTGGGAATGATAGCGCGCCGACCATCGACGCTTCCGTCGACGCCGTCTGGGCGCTGGCGAACACCGTCTCGACCGGCAAACAGATCACCGGAACGAATACCGCAACAGCCGATGTGAAGACCCTCTGGAAGGACAATACGCTCTACGTCCTGGCCCACGTGCATGACGCCATTCTCGACGATACGGCCTCTGACCCGTGGCAGAAGGACTCCCTCGAAATCTACGTTGACGCCGGTAACTATAAGAACGGCGCGTACCGGCCCGACGACACCCACATCCGCATTAACTATAAGAACCAGGTCTCGTTCGACGTTGGCGATACCGCCGCCCAGCAAGCCAGGCTCGTCAGCGCAACCAGCCTCGTTGGCGACGGCTACATCGTCGAGGCATCCATTAGCCTGCTCAATGAAGGCGGTGCCCTGACCTTCCACGGCCTCGACTTCCAGGTGAACGACGCCACCGGCGGCGCCCGGGTTGGCATACGCAACTGGGCCGACCCGACGAACGCCGGGTACTTGAGCACATCGCACTGGGGTGTTGGTCGACTCATCGTCCCCGCAGAAATTGCCACAGCCACTCCGACCGAGACCATGACGCCAGCCTATACTGCGACTGCCACTCCGACCGAGACCATGACTCCGGCCTATACTGCAACTGCCACGCCGACCGTGACCGCGCCGCCAATCTCGACTGCGACGCCAACGTTGACCGCGACTCCAACCTTGACTGCCACGCCAACCATCACGTCGACCTCGACTGTAACGCCCACCCGAACCCCATACCCTACGGGCACGATGACGCGCACACCCACGCCCGGCGCGCAGACTTTCATCTCCATCCCTGCCCAGGACGGCTGGGTGCTCGAATCCGGTGAGATCAGCAACGTGGGCGGCGCCATTAACAGCAGCGCTGTCACCTTCAACCTGGGCGATGACGCCGCCAGGAAACAATATCGCGGCATCCTGTCCTTCAACACCGGCGGCCTGCCCGATAACGCCATCATTACCGGCGTCACGCTCAAGGTCAAACAGCAGGCCATCGTCGGCGGCGGCAACCCGGTGAGCATCTTCGGGGGCTTCATGTTCGATGTCAAGAAGGGCTTCTTCGGTTCTGCGGCAGCGCTGCAAAACGGCGACTTCCAGTCGCCTGCCAGCGCGTCGTACGGCCCCGCCGGGCCGGCCCCGGTCGGCGGCTGGTACAGCTTTAACCTGACCAACGCGAAACTCTTCGTCAACAAACTGGCGACGAACCTCGGCCTGACGCAAATCCGCCTGCGCTTCAAGCTGGACGACAACAACAATGCGATTGCCAACTATCTCAGCCTGTACAGCGGCGATGCTCCGGCGGCCAATCGTCCGCAGTTGGTGATTACGTATGTAATGCCGTAAAAGCAAGCGCTCCTTTTTTTGAACAAGCTGGGATCGGCAACTGCCGGTCCCAGCTTGCGTTTTTGGAAGCGCGAATAAATCAACAAGTCAGTTCAGTGACCGAGCCACAGGCGTTTTCTGCTTGGATAGCGCTGTGATCAATGTTTCCAGCATGAAGGCGGTAGTTTACCCAACATTCATCTATTTGAAAAGCCGCGATTGTTTGATAAGATACATTGCCTGCACCGTTGCGACGCACCGTCCTCCCGAAGGGACACCGGACAGGTGTCCCTTCGGTGCAGTGTACGCCCTTCGCCAAAGCGCAGCGAAGGGCTACTCAACCAACAGGTATCTGATTATGCCCAAACCCAACGCGCGCCAGCGCATCCTGGCTTACTTGCAGTCGCATCATGGCGTGACCGCCGCCGAGGTCAGCCGCGCTTTGCGCGTGACCCCGGCCAATATTCGCCATCACCTGTCCATTCTGGCGGCGGATGGGCGCGCAAAGGTGGTCGGCGAACGGCGTCCTGAAAAGGATGCGGGCGGGACGGGGCAGGGGCGTGGACGCCCGGTGAAGATGTACGGGTTGGGGGATACTGCCAGCGGCGATAACTTGTCGGGGTTGGCGGACGCCGTCTTGGCGCAGTGGATCGCGGGGCTGCCGCCCGATCAACGCGATTCCGCTTTGGGGGCGCTGGCTGCCCGTTTGGCGGACGTCCCCCCTGGCGGCGAGCGCAGCGGGCCGATCATCCGCCGTCTGGCCCAGGCCATCACCCGGCTCAACAGGCTGTATTACCGCGCCCGTTGGGAGGCGCACGCCCAGGGGCCGCGCGTGATCTTCGAGCAATGCCCCTACGCCGCGATCCTCGAAAAACATCCTGAACTGTGCCGCATGGATGCGCTTCTTTTAAAGGAACTGCTCGGCGCAGACGTCACCCAATCGGCCAAACTGGAACTGAACGCGCGCGGCCTGCCGTTTTGTATGTTTGTGTTGAAGTAGTTATAGGGAGCATAAACCGGTTTTTCGATGTAAAATAGTTTAACGCAGATAAATGGGGGGCAAAGCAACCCAGACAAACCAGCCTACTTTGGACATCGCAATACCTTGATTTATCCTGTCCTTCGCCGTTGGGACAGTGATTTGTTTTTCGATGCGCTCATACGATCCGTGTTTTTTCTGACTGGAGACTTTTTATGCAAATTGTGACCGATACCGGGGCAGATATGTACCTGCCGCCAGAGATGATGCCCGAAATCCCCATC
>JBARBA010000016.1:0-4457 GCA_049792555.1 Anaerolineales bacterium | reverse complement strand
ATTGGGAGTGGGAAGCGCTCATCACGGATCGCAAAGAACTGGAGATGATGACGCAATCGCTGGAACCAAGAAGTAAAAAATAGAACACGGATTCGGCGGATCGTGCGGATTTTCGCGGGTAAAGCCTTTAAAAAATCCGCGCTGATCCGCAAGATCAGCGCCATACCCTAACGGGCACATGTCCGCGTTCTATTTGAGACAATATATCGAAAATGAAAAAAATCTGGATTGTAGACGACGATGACGAAATGGCGCGCGCAGTGGCATTAATGCTCAGGCTGCTCGACTGCGAATCACGCCACTTCTATACCGCGCGCCTGGCCGGCAAAGCCTTGCTCGACGGCGAGCGCCCCGATTTAATGATCCTGGACGTCAACATGCCCGAAGTCAACGGCATCATGATGCTCGAATTCATCCGCCAGCGCGCGGAAGTGAAGAACCTGCCGGTCATCATGCTCTCGTCCGAGGCCAACGACGTGCAGGTGGACGAGGCCATGAACAAAGGCGCGGATGCCTACATCACCAAACCGATCAGCCTGGATGAGTTGGATGAGGCGATGAAGGTGGCTTGGAAGAAACGTGGTGGGTGAAAAAGTGGTTGGTCCCTATTTAAAAGATATTGTTTTGGTGAGTAATCCATGGAGAAATTCCAATGCTAGAAATCTTAAGAGACCCAATTTGGCAAACAGTATTGGGAATTGTTGCAATTATTATTGCAATTAGTGCGCTTCGATTGCAACAAAACATAAAAGAAATATCCTGCAAAATCTTGTCAATAGCTCCCCTCTTTGATATCAAAGATGATTTGCAGGGTAAATTGAAGGTTCTGTTTGATAACAAACCAGTTGAGAACGCCTTTTTAATCGTTTTTAAAATTGCAAATTCCGGGAAAATACCTGTTACTGCGGACGATCAAAAACGTGCAATCACTATAGACTTTGGGGCTGAAAAAATATTGACAGCGGAAATTATCGAAGAGCAACCTTTTGACATAGATGCTTCACTTGCAACAGAAAACTGCTCGGTTATTCTAAAACCTACACTATTAAACCCTGGCGACGCAGTAACAATAAAAACGGTCGCCGAGTCTTTTAATGGGAAAATTTCAACATCTGCCAGAATTGTTGGCGCAAAGCAAATTGAAACAATCATGCCTGATTCTGATATGCGAATCGGTTGGCTTAAAAACTACAAACGGGCAATCTTTGGAGCTATAGCAGGTATTATAGGATTTAGTAGTTTGATTTTAGCAATCACAACTTTCGCCGCTCATCCTGTAATAACTGTTTCCCAAAGCGATCCAATAACAGAAACAGCAGAAAGAGCAACAAAACAGGTAAACAATTGTGGTGGTACTTCTGAAGTAAAAACGAGGATTCAAGAAGAAGCTAATTCTAACGTCAGTGCATTTATCAACAATCAAAAGATTGTTGACCCCAATGGGTATATCGAACTTGCTGGTGCCGGGACATTCATCCCTCCCATAGGGCAAAAAATTGCAGGAATGTATGGATTAACATACGGACAGGACTTGAATAAAACAGCGCAATTAGACTTAATTACCCCTGCCGCAAACAACGTAATATATGAAATTCAATTTATACATAGATATGGAACAGGCAAAGTAACTATTTATCAACCAAGCAAAAATACAATCGCCCAATATGAATATAAGATTTTAATCGGTAGCACAGTTAACCTAATCTCTCGTGAACAGCTTATTTGCCCATAAAGTCAACTATGTTGACTTCATGGCTTATTCCAAATTAAAGTACGCCTAATAAAGCGTTACCAGCAAAAAGGAAACCCCAAAATGCCCCCCAAATCCCCCTCTTCAAAAAGCAAGCCCGCCGCCAAAAACGACAAAACCGCCCCCCGCAAGCCGAGAATGACCTGGGCGCAAATCTTCTTCGTGACCATCGGGCTTATCATGGTCGTGACGATGGTGCTGGCGTTGTTAAAGCCCTAGCCAGGCGCTTGAACATTGCGTTATGGCGCTTCATCGCCAAATTAGACGCTAGGAATGAAACATTCCGCACAATGAATTAAGCATTCTTCGTAAGGAAAGAAGCATTAGAAGAAAATAATGAAGCATTCCTTGCAAGTAATAAAGCATTACGTTCATTGAATGAAGAATTCTGCGCAATCAACGAAGAATTCATTGCAATAAATTAGAGATTATTAGCAATGAATTAAGCATTCATTACAAATAACGAAGAATTAAACTAAAATAAAGAAGCATTCAAGATAAAGAATGAAACATTCCGCGCAATTAATTAAACATTCCGTTCAATGAATTAAACATTCCACGCAAAGAACGAAGCATTCCACGCATCCAATTCTCAACCAAAACACTCACTTCCCGGACTTGACATGGACAAAGCATTGTACGTCGGCATCGGCGGGTTCATCGGCTCGGTCTTGCGCTACTGGGTCAGCGGCGCAGCCCAGCAGATCGCCAACAACCCGGCCTTCCCGCTCGGCACGTTGACCGTTAACCTGCTCGGCTGCCTGGTGATCGGATTCCTTTCACAACTGGCCGATATGCGCGGCGTCTTCACGCCCGAAGCGCGCCTGTTCGTCTTCGTCGGCATCCTGGGCGGGTTCACCACCTTTTCGACCTTCGGCAACGAGACCATGAACTTCCTGCGCGGCGGCGAAGGGCTGTACGCGCTGCTAAACGTCGGCGTCCACATCTTCGCCGGGCTGGCCGCCATCTGGCTGGGACGCTCGCTGGCCTACTGGATCTGGAGATAGCCATGACCACACTTCCACAAGAAAGCTATTTGCTACGCATCTTCATCGGCGAGAGCGATAAGTACGAACACAAAGCGCTCTACGAATGGCTGGTGGTCGAAGCGCGCAAACGCGGCATGGCCGGGGCCACCGTGCTGCGCGGCATGATGGGCTTTGGCGCGCACAGCGTCGTCATCCACACCTTCAAAGTCGAGCGCCTGTCCGAAGACCTGCCGGTCATCATCGAAATCGTCGACAGCCAGGAAAAAATCGAAGATTTTTTGAGCTTCGCCGAAAGCCAGATCAAACGCGGCATGTTGGCCACCGTCGAAAAGGTGCAGGTGCGCGTCTATCGCGGCGGAGAAAAAGACAATTAAGGTATAATCCCCCGGCACAAAAAAATCTATCCACAGATGACACAGATTTTCGCAGATTTTTAAAGCTTTAAAAAATCTGCGCTCATCGGCGTAATCTGCGGACGAAGCTTTTTTCGCCCGGAGAATGTCATGCTAGATAAACTTGAAGGCATCGAAAAACGTTACGCAGAACTTAACCAGCAACTGCTCGAAGTCGGCAGCGACTACCAGCGCGCCGCCGAGCTAAACAAAGAACGCACCGACCTGGAAGAAATCGTCACAAAGGCCGGGCAATACCGCGTGGCCTTAAAACAGCTCGACGAGGCGCGCGCCCTGTTCAACGGTGAACAAGACCCCGAACTGCGCAGCATGGCCGAAACCGAAGTCGAAGAACTCGGCCACAAAATCGCCGCCATTGAAGGCGAACTCAAAGCCATGCTGGTCCCCAAAGACCCGCGCGACGAGAAAAACGTCTTCGTCGAAATCCGCGCCGGCACGGGCGGCGACGAAGCCGCGCTGTTTGCCGCCGACCTGTTCCGCATGTACAGCCGCTACGCCGAGCGCCAGCGCTGGAAAGCCGAAGTCATGTCGATGAGTGAAACCGGTGGCGGCGGCTACAAAGAAATCATCTTCGAACTCAAAGGCAAAGGCGCCTTCTCCAAGCTCAAATGGGAATCGGGCGTGCATCGCGTGCAGCGCGTGCCCGTCACCGAAGCCCAGGGCCGCATCCACACCTCCACCGCCACCGTAGTCGTGCTGGCCGAAGTGGACGAAGTCGAGATCAACATCCCTGAAAGCGACGTGGAGATCGACGTGTACCGCTCGGCGGGCGCGGGTGGCCAGAACGTGCAGAAAAACTCCACCGCCGTGCGCATCACCCACAAACCCACCGGCCTGGTGGTGGCCTGCCAGGACGAGCGCTCACAGTTGCAAAACAAACTGCGCGGCATGTCCATTTTGCGCGCGCGCCTGTTCGAAATCGAACAGCAGCGCCGCCAGAGCGAACTGGAAGACAGCCGCCGCTCGCAGGTCGGCACCGGCGAACGCTCCGAAAAAATCCGCACCTACAATTACCCCCAGTCGCGCGTCACCGACCACCGCATCGGGCTTTCGTCCTACAACCTGCCGGTGGTCATGGACGGCGACATCAACATGTTCATTGAAGAACTGTCCACACGCGACGAGGCGGGCAAGCTCTCCTCGGCCGGCCTGGACGACGACGAATAATGTTTGCAACCCTGCCCCGTGATATTTCCAGTCTTCTGCCCGGTGAAACGCCCGCGCTCGATGCGCAGGTCTTGCTGGCGCACGTAACAGGCCGCAGCCGCGCCTGGGTGCTGGCTCACCCCGAAGCAAGCTTAACGC
>JBARBA010000015.1:0-3865 GCA_049792555.1 Anaerolineales bacterium | reverse complement strand
CAGCAGGCCGATGTTCGCCAACCAGGTCAGGATAATCATGTATCGAATGATTGTGCCTGAGGCGAGCGCGTCGGGCGGCAAGGCATCGCCCGCGATGCGCTGCGAGGCGTAGGCCGCCAGCGCCAGCAGCGTCAGGCCCAAGTAGATGCGCAGGCTCAGCAGGCGCGCGCGGTTCGGGAAGGTGGCTGCCGGGAAGTACAGATGCGCCGCCAATGAAAAATAGCTACCGACCGCATAAGCGGTCAGGAAGACATCGACCACAAACCAGCCGCCGCTGGCATAGCCCGGCCCGGCCGCCGCCACGGCCAGGCCAGCCAACAGCCAGAGCACCCCCACCAGGCGCGCTCGTGTGTCCTGCGGCGCGGAGAAAAGAAAAAGGATCAGGCCCAGGGCGTACACCACCAGCGAAAGCAGCCCGACCGGGAGCATCGCCAGCCGGTCCTCCGGGTGTTGGGAATAATCGCCTGCAACCACGTCGAAGGGCGGCAACTGTTGGCCCCCGCGTTCGACGGTGTATTGCACGATGTCCCCGGCGTTTTTGGGTGTGTAAAGCGGGCGATTCGCGTTGGCAATCGCCCGCCCATCAATGGCAAGCAGCCTGTCACCTGGCTTCAAACCAGCCACATCGCCCGGGCTGCCCGAAAGGACCTGGGTAATCTGCAAGGCTGAACGAGAGCTGTCTGTATAGTCCCAATCCACCCCGGTGAGCGGCGTATACCCGTACCAAGCAAAGTTGTAATACAGCGTCAGGAACAAGGTCACGATGACCAGCCCAATCTGGAAACCCCCGCGGGTGACAAGCTTGACAATGGATGGATACTCGATGCTTGACTGGATTTTCATGTTATTCTCCTGACTGAAAAAGACTTAGCCACAGATATACACCGAGGATGGATTTTAAAACTCTCCTCTTTCTGTCCCGGATGGCTTGCCCTCCCGAAGGGACGGTATATGTACGCTGTGGCTAAGAATTTCCTGCTTTTCGGAACGTCTGGGCAGAACTTACCAAGATGGGCCTTTGACAGCACCGGCGGTCAGGAGCGCCAATGCTGCCGTGACAACCGGGGCCTTGTTGGTTACGACTTTGCCTTCTGCCACCACCTTTTTACAGGCCGTCGAAAAAGTTTTGGAAAGTTGGGCAATTTCATTCATTTCAGGGGTATTCATTTTGTGCCTCCGGGGCTTTTGGGGTAGCGATTTTCAATCGCAGTTCACAAAATTATATCATTCGGGTTTTGCCTGAATGAAACATCCGCGCGACCCGGCCATTCCAAATTTGATAAGCCGATCCACAGATTGCACAGATTTCCGCAGATTTTCGCACACCTGTCCCGGCGTCCCTTCGACAGGCTCAGGGCAGGCCCTTAAGATTTAAAAAATCTGCGGCACGAGTGCCCGTTAGGGTATCTGCGTAATCTGTGGATAAGTTCCACCTGAAAACCTGCGTTTATTCAGCGCCTTGCCGCATGACGGGTTCCAGGATCAGCACAGGGAATTCTTCCAACATTTTCTTTCCTTCGGGCGACAGGCTCAGACCCTGGAGGCTTTCGAGCGCGCGCGCCTGCCACTGCAAAAGGATCGCGGAGAAAGCTTCGACCACCCCGGCTGCGCGCAGGCGCGCCTGCCACTCGGCGCGCGTATGCAGGGCCGGGAAGACGACCTGCTGCTCGCCGGTGGACAGCAAGTACAACAGCAACGGCAGCGAGACCTGCCAGGCTTCGATCACATCCTCCTCGGAAGTCTTGAGCAGGTCCGCGCCGTCATCCAGCAGTTGGACGATGACGCCCAGGGCCGCGCCATACTTGCCCAACCCGACGATGACGCTCTCGTCGGCCCCCCCGGCGGCGGCGCCCCCGGCGGCAGCCGCCCTGTATATGCACCCGGATTTGAGGAGTATCTCCTGCCAGTAGGCTTCCAGGGCCTCGTCCACCGACAAGGGCGCGGACGGCGCGGCTGCCAGTGAACGCGCCTGACCGGAGGTGGCGCTAAACCCCTGGCCGGAGAAGACCGCCGCGGCGCGCGCGGGGTACTGGATGGCAGCCAGGTGGTGAAAACATAAAAAGATCAGGGCGGTGCCCAGGTTGGCGGCCTGCCCCTCCGAATGCGCGAAGTCGTCGGACGTAAATTCCTCGTCTTCGACGTGGTCCAAAATGACCGCCGCCAGACAAAACGAGCACCAGGCCGAGGCGACTGCCAGTCCGTCTGCCACCGAGCCGCCCACCGAAAGGCAGGCCGCCAGCGGCAGGGAGATTTGCCAATCATGCAAATCGGCGATGTGTGTTCCGAGCCAGCCCTGACACGCAGGGAACAGCGCCAGAATGTCCGCCGCGGCCATGTTGGCCGTCACCTGGCGAGCATAGGCAGCATAAAGGGTCTGCTCAGGCGAGGTCGTCATCATCATCTTCCTCGCGCGAGAGCAACGCGATGAGGTTGGCATCCATCTCGATATCGGGCAACAGGCCAAGTTCGCGGGCTTTGTTGATAATTGCGATGCGCGGAACGCGCTTTTCGAGTCCCAGCTTGGCGCGGATCGTCCCCAGTATGTTGCGGAGGCGTTTTTTCGAAATCACCAGGCTTTCTGCCACCACCTCCGATGGCTCGCCCTGAGCCAATAACGTGATGATGTGTAGTTCCCTGTCTCCCAACCTGGGGTTGGTTTTGTCGTGATCGATCAGGTCCCCGGCAATTTGAGGAGAGAAATATAGACCCCCCGTATACAGATCGAGAATCACAGGGCCAACGTTCAGGGAAGAAGCATCCTCCTTGAGCATATAGCCGCGCGCGCCGGCTTTCACCAGCGCGCGCGCCTGAACGCCGTTTTTGAAACCGGTAAAGATCAGCACCTTTACATCCGGGGAGCGCTTCTTGAGGTTGCCAACGGCAGCCACCACATCGAATTTGCCGCGAAAGACCACATCTTCAATGACTATATCCGGGTGGTATTCCTCTACCAGGGCGGGCATCTTCGAGCCGTGGTCGGCCGTCGCAACCAGTTGCATATCGTCCCGTTCGCCGATCTGGCGTTTGAGCGAATCAAGGGTGGTGGGGTGATCGTCTACTGCAACAACACGTATCATAATGGCTTCCTTTCTGAATACCTTCGAAACTCGTAAAAAACGCAAGGCGGATGGAAAACAATGGGCGGGCGGTGTGTTGATTGCAACCCACTGTTTCCTAATTATAACGCCGCCAGGTACCCAATGGAAGCTCTTTCCCGGCGTTCCTGCGCGGCTAAAACTCAAGCGTTGCCCTTTTTGCCGGTGAGGATGATAATCAGCGGGTTTCCAAGTCCATCGAAGCCGAGGCTGCCGGTGAAACGACGCTCTGACCCAACAACTGAGCTGCAAGCAATCCCGCGTATTTTTCCTTTGCCATTATGCGCACCGCCGCGCCCAGGCCGCGCTCACCAAAGCCAAGCAACTTGGCTACTTTTTCAACCATCTCATACGTTTCGGCATCTACGGGGATGTTTTTGTATTTTTTTGCCATCTTTCACACTCGAAAAATTTATTTGAACTAAAAAATTGACTGTAGTCAACATTGTAATTATTTGACAACTAATTGTCAATAGTCAATTTAGCAGTATCCCAAAGTCAATTACCTAAAGGGTACCATTTACTTGACTTATGACAAACTCAAATTTCATCGACTGGCTACGAAAAGAGCTTGAAGAAAGGGGATGGTCACAAGCGGAGCTTGCAAGGCAAAGTAAGCTATCCCCTGCGCAAATTACTCGTTTGCTGAATGGTGAACGGGGAATTGGGGAAACCGGTTTAAATGCCATTGCCCGCGCTCTACGTCTTCCCCCTGAAACTGTTTTTCGCGCTGCTGGAATGCTTCCCAACCGTGCTACAGACCCCCAGGC
>JBARBA010000014.1:0-2802 GCA_049792555.1 Anaerolineales bacterium | reverse complement strand
GAAAAAGCGGTTTCCCTGTACAAGGAAAACCTGCTTTTATCCTACGAGTTGAAAGACCATTGGGGATTTGCCTGGGGCATGGAGCGCCTGGCCGAAGCCGCCGAAAAGCTCGGCCAACCGGAGCAATCCGCGCGCCTGTGGGGCGCAGCCGACGCCCTGCGGCGCGTCAGCGGTGTGCTCTGGCACCCCGGCTTCCACAGCTACTACACCGAGCGGCGTTTCGCCGCCCTGCGGGCCACCCTGGGCCAGGCGCGCTGGGAAGCGTTATGGCTCGACGGGCAGGGGCTGCCTGCGGAGAAGGTGGTGGCGATTGCTTTGGGGGTTTGAGTTTCTTATTACTAGATCATTTATCAATTGTTTCCATTGAACTGCGGTTTGTCTTCCCGCCACGGGATAAAGTGTTTTGCTCATCTTGCAAAGCCGGCGCGCGTATTACCTCAAGCCTATCGCCGGCTCTAATACCAACACCGAGTATTGTTCGGTCGTCTCTAACGCGCCCATGGGTTCGACAGTATTCAATCCCAATGTCGTCATATTGTCGCCCCGACAACTGATCCTGTAGTAGCCATACTGTTCCATATTCATAAGCTGGTACCTCACCAATTCTATTGAGAGCAAAAAAGATGTCATCAAGGAAAGTGGATACAGAACGATCAGTACCGTATGAGATTGCAATAGCTTTCCCCGATGCGAAGAACTTGCTTGTATCAATGATAACAACTGCCGGTTCTAGTTGTTCAATAATCGGACTCGTATATGTCCGAGACTGATTACGCAGTACGCCAAGAATTTCCTCCAATATTTCTCTGTCTGGTCGAGACGGCAAATTTTTCTGGGGTATATCGCCTACCCCTGCAAGAGTCTTTTCAAGGTCTGGCCACCACTTCTCAAATGATTTCTCAAGACGCTCACCAGCTATGGACAATTGCCCGGCTTCATTGATGCTTTGCAGGAGTTTAAAAGTACCTGCCTTTGTTGCACTAACTCCTTGAAATTGTGCTAGTGGATAGCGGACATCTGCTGGTGATAATCCATATAAGTATGGAATAACTCGCGCGATTTTTGTTGTTTTGGCAAGGCAGCCAACTTCGAACAAAAGCCATGGGGCATCCTGGTTCTCTGGGGTAAGACAGACAATCCCAAAATGAGACTCTTCTAAGACTTTTGTCAATTCGTGCCCCCACCTTGAGCCAGCGTCAAGGTCGTGCTCCGACATCCATACATCTACCTGCTGTATCACATCTGGGAGCCACATTTTAAGTGCTGTTGCAATTGACCTACTTCTCTGACCAGACCAGCTTATGAACGTCTTCATGACAACTCTCCTCATTAAAAAAAACAAGCTAAAAATTAGTTTTAGCGGTCGCGGTGTCACCACAGTTAATCGTGGTCAATTAGCCCACCTTTGGGTCAATTCGAGCATAGTTTGGGAAGGCCTGCCCCGCTGAATAGGGGGGGCCAACGAAGTGGAGGTACTTTGAAAGCGAATAATTCTGCATAAGTCCATTGGTGATCGGTCAATTTAGCAGCAACGGCCGGTGTGCGCGTGAGAATCAACACAGGACGGCGCTTGTCAGGAGGGCGGAAGGCATACCAGTAAACATCTCCTTGTTTCACGGTTCACCCCAGGTTTGTTCCGATTCCCATTCGGCAATTTCATCAGCGTTTTCCGGGTGGCTGGCGTAACCTTGCCGGTGCTGTTGCTCCAGGGCAATTGTCTTGAGATGGCGCAAGGCCATCTCCAAAGCGGCGCGTGTGAAGTCTGCGCGCGTCATGGCAGGCAAGCCGGTAACGCGATCGACTTCTGCGATCAAGGACTCATCAACCGGTATTTGGATGGTTTCCATTTTTGCATCTTCAAGCGCTAAAGATCATTGTCATAACAGGGAGTTCAATAGCATTTCGGCCCTGCCAAGCTCTTGCCCAAGTTCAATCAGGAAGAAATCGCCGCCATGCTTTTTTCCGCGACCAAACCAGATTTCTGCGCGCCATGCAGCCACCTCGAGCTGATGGAGGGCGTCGGCAAAGTCGATGGCGCGGTCGGGGATTTCCTCGCCCAGGCCCTCTCTCAGTGCGGCGAAAGCGCCGTCAGCGAGAATGAAAGCCTTTCGCACACTGGACAGGTCCCAGGCGGCGCTTGCCCGTCGCGTGAGTTCCCAATCGATGAAGCAAAAACCGCCCGAATCCTTCCTGATGAGATTATAGGGTATCAAATCCCCATGTGTGATGCCTGCTGGAAGTGAGTCGAGCAGTTTCCCTGTTTCATCGCAACCTGAGAGCTTCTTGCGTAAGAGCGTAAAGCGTTCCATAACCGCTTCGGGAGCGCCTTTTGACGCTATTTCAAGGGGTTTGTAGATTCGTTCTTCGGCAAAGACTTTCCATGCGCCCTCGTCCAACGGAATGTTTTTGGTTTTTTCCCTCATGCGCGCAATGGCTCTTCCGATCTCTCTGGCATCATTGACATCGATCGTATAGGGATGAGCGCCATCCACCCTTTCCAGCACTGCCCAATCCCACGGAAATGCTTCGGTAGCCATGCCCTGCGCCAACAGTCGGGGCGCGTCGCTGCCGTCCAGGCATTCGAGCACACTGGCTTCGATACCAAGCCTGCGCCAATAGTCAAGTTTGCCTATCTTGAGGACTGCGCGCACTTTGTCGGTGTCCAATGCCCAAATGGCGTTCGACGCCCCTGCGCGCCACGGTTCGCAGCGCTCGATTTGCCAGCCATGCTCCCTGGCAATGGCTTGAGCGAATTGTGAAATGATGAGCGGGTCGTGTGGGGGCCATGCCATGGTGTTCTCC
>JBARBA010000013.1:0-5917 GCA_049792555.1 Anaerolineales bacterium | reverse complement strand
CACTTAACAAGGCCGCCGACCGCCCAGATTGCGCCGCCGACGCGCTTAACAAGCCCGCCGACCACCAAGATTGCGCCGCCAATGCACTTAACAAGCCCGCCTATGGCCCGGATTGCGCCGCCGACGCACTTAACAAGGCCGCCGACCGCCCAGATTGCGCCGCCGACGCGCTTAACAAGCCCGCCGACCACCAAGATTGCGCCGCCAATGCACTTAACAAGCCCGCCGATGGCCCGGATTGCGCCGTCGATGCACTTAACAAGCCCGCCGACCGCCTGGATTGCACCGCCGACGCGCTTAACAAGGCCGCCGACCGCCAAAATTGCACTTTAGAACTCCTAACAATACATTCCCATGTCCAAATGAAGGCGTCCATGCGAACAAAGAAATATATGTTTGCGAAGTCGTACGCAAGCACAAATTATTTGATTATCGTAATCTTCCTTGTTATGGGGCTGGGTTTTATGATCCAGTCAATGATGGCCCGGGGTGGCTCTTTACTCCTGGACGTAATGCCTCCTTTTCTGATGGGAGCAGGTTTTCTTGCAAGAGGAATTTATTCGATCAGCATCTTGCCGCGCATGAAAGAGATTGTGTATGTTTCTGAGCAACAAATTACACAAGAACGTCCCGATGGCACATCCACAACCATCTCGTGGAACGAAAATTTCGAGACCAGACGCAACTTCTTGGGACGCTTGGAATTGGTCAGTCAGGACGGGCAGAGAATCATCAAACTTGAACGACAATTGGATGGGTATCCAGAGTTGGTTGAATTTATCTCTCATTGCAAGCAGAAACATTCAGGGTCGCCGCCAAGTGGAACGGAGTGGGATGAAATCCCCGTAGCGGAGCGGAGTGGGATGAAATCCCCGTAGCGGAACGGAGCGGGATGAAATCCCCGTAGCGGAACGGCCGGTATAGGCCCGCGTTCCGATTTGCTTTTCCAACCCATTCGGCTTACAATTTCGTCCATGCTCCGGGCGCGGCATCCCGCCATGCAGATACAGCCGCCGACCACCAAAATTGCATCGAAGTTCACCCTCGTCAAATGCCAATGGCAGTTTAAGTCACAAAGGCAAATCAAGACACCGCAGGCATATCGAACGCCTGACACAATCCATTACTTACCAAAAAGGAGATTACCATGCGACGAATTTTCGGATTTTTCATTGGGATTTTGGCCGGCGGCCTGATCGGCGGCCTGGTGGCCCTGCTGTTGGCCCCGGCTTCCGGGGAAGACCTGCGCGGCGACGTCCAGGGGCGCGCGGCGGGCTTCGCCGACGAGATCAGGGGCGCTGCCGCCGAACGCCGCGCCGTGCTGGAGCAGCGCCTGGCCGAATTACGCGCGCCGCGTCCAAAGAAGGCAGAGAAAGACGAATAGTCCAAACCGTAGGCTCTTGCCATTTGTCTCAAATAGAACGCGGATTTTTGCGGATTAAGCCGATCTCCGCGGGTAGAACCAAAAAGAATCTGTGTTGATCCGCACAATCCGAACTGATCCGCGTTCTATTTTCTGGCGGGTGAGTACACCAGTCGTTCGTAAAATTCCGCCGCGCGCGCCATGCTGCGCGTGTATTCGGCCCGCCCTGCGATGATGGTCGCGTTTTCGTCTGCGGCCTGTTTGCGCAGGGCGGGTTCGTTTAAGCCGCGCAGGATGGCCGCCGCCAGCGCGGACGGGTCGCTGGCATCGACCAGCAGGCCGTTGACGCCGGGCGTGATCCATTCGCGGATCGAATCCAGGTCGCCGGCCACGGGGAAGCAGCCGCAGGCCATGCCTTCCAGCAGGGAGTTGGGCGTGCCGTCGTGCGCGCTGGGCGAGACGACCACTTGCGCGGCGCGGAACAAATCGGCCATAGCGGCGTGGGGACGGGGGGAGAGCAACTCAACAGCTTGTCCGATTCCCAGTTTGGCAATCCAGGCCAGGGCCTGGCCTTCGCCGGCCATGGATGCGCACCGGAAGCGCGCATCGGGCCGCTCCTTGAGCACCAGCGGGATGGCTTGGAAGAAAGCCTCGTTGTAAACATAAGCGCGGAACCCGCGCGGGTTGAGCACGATGGGGGCCGTTACCGGCGTCGCGGGCGCGGCGGGCGGGTAAAACACGTCGCTGCGGATGCCGCCGTTGCCGGGCGTGACCAGCGTCGGCTTGTGGCCGTCAAAGCCCCATTTCCTGGCCAGGCGGATGTCGCGCAGGCAGTCGGCGTGCAGGGCGTCGGCCACTTTGAGCGTCCATTCGGTGTAGGAACGCATCATCGGCGTGGACGGGGCGTGCAGGGTGAAGTCGTTGCCCCAGACCGAAACCAGCAACGGCGCTTTGCCGGTAAAGGCGTCGGCGGCCAACATGCCTTCGTAGGGGATGCGCATGGCGTGGACCAGGTCGGGTTGGACGCGCTCGATGACGGCGCGCAACCTTTCAGCGGCGCGTGGGACCGTCAGCGGGCCGAGCCACTGCCGGATGCCGGTGCGCAGCCCCAGGGTGGAGGCTCCCCACAGTCCACGCTTGGGCCGGGGCGCAGCCGTCGCCGCCGCTTTCGCCGCCGAAAAGGCGACGGGGACAACATCCAGGCTGGCGAGCTTTAGATCGGGCTGGCAGGCAAAGGTGGATGCCAGGTGGACCTGGTCGCCGCGTTCGACGAAATAACGCAGCCAGTTGAGCGTGGTGGGGGAGCGGCCATCGGCCACGAAAAGGATTCTCATATTGCGAATATACCACCTTGAGCGCTTCTTGACAAAAGAACAGGGCGACCAACCGGTCGCCCTGTTCTTTAGGGTTGCGCGAAGTGCAGCGCAGGCTGTGGGGCCTCGCGCGGGTTTTTGAAGAAGTCTGCCGGCATTGCGATGGGCGCGGGAATTTCTGCCCCTGTGCCAAGCGAGCCGTAGGGAATATAGTAAAACTGCGTGGTCGCATCCGGTTGAAACATATCCTGGAAAGCGATGAAGATGTACGAACCGTCCGGACTCCAGCGGGCGTCACGGTAGCAACATTTGCCGTTGATCGGGTTCACTTCCATGGTGGCCTGGTGGATTTCGCTGTTATAGACGTACAGATCGCCCCAGCCGCTGTTGCGTTCGGACGAATTGAACAGGAAGAGTGAGTGACCGTCCCAATCGAAATCGTTGATAGTGGGGTCGCTGACATAACCTTTGGGCGTAAAGCGCGTGCCGGGGAACTCGTCCAGCAATTTGATCTTGGCGGGATCGCA
Organism: Anaerolineales bacterium; assembly: GCA_049792555.1. Classification (GTDB taxonomy): domain Bacteria; phylum Chloroflexota; class Anaerolineae; order Anaerolineales; family Villigracilaceae; genus UBA5195. Next base: position 2,714 of record JBARBA010000013.1, on the reverse strand, counting down.
GGCAGAAATGTCCACCAGGTGGATCAAATCTGCCGGTCCGCCGGTAGAGTTGGTGCCCGCATACAGCCAGGACATGAGCTTGCCATCAAACGACCAGCGGAAAGCCTTGACGGCGACGGCGGCGGGTGTATTCCCGGTGTACGAAAGGCAGCCTTTCATTTTGGCCAGACCGTCGCGTCCGTAAACGGCCTTGAGCGCTGTCAGGTCGAGAGGCACGATAAACATCTGACGGTTGAGCGAAATGGCTACCTGCTTGCCGTCCGGCGAAACGCGGAATGCATCAAGGAATTTGGCAGGCGGGAAACTCATAATGGTGTCAAAAATGCCTGACTCGGTATCAATCGTATCGATATTTTTGCCGCTGATGAAGACCAGTTTTTTACCGTCCGGCATCCACTGCAAAGCGGTTTTGGCGGCTTTGTCTTTTGTGAGTTGGCGCAGGTTCGAGCCGTCGATGTTCATCAGCCAGACTTCGTTGTTGGCGATGAAAGCCACCCTATCCGCGCCGCCAACCGCAGGGAGGGCGGGAGCATTTGTGGTGGGGGTTTCAGTTGCGGACACTGGCGGCGTGGGCGTTGCGGTAAGTTCCGGCGGGCGCGTGGGCGTACCCGTCGGCGGTGGGGTCATGGTATTGGCAATTGTCGGCGGGACGGACATCAACGTAGCAGTCGGCCTGAAAGCGGCCATGCCAGGCCCTGCCACAAAATACGCCGCGACGCCGACGAGAGCGATCAAGACGATCAGCGCCACCCCGGCAATCGGCAGGAGAAGCGCCAGGGGAGAGGTTTTCTTTGGGGGTTCGGTCTTTGCTGCCACCCGCGTGGCTTCCACTTTCCCGGCCATGCGGGTTTTGCTGGCCTGGGTGCGGTCGACCGAAAGGGTGGCCGTCTTGAGCGCTTCTTCTGCGCTTGCGCCGCGCGCAAGCGCATTGAGGGCGGCGGCCAGTTCACCGGCGGTGGAAAAACGCTGGTCGGGGTTTTTTGCCAGCGCCTTTTCGATGATGACTTCAATCCCGGACGGCAGCCCGGGGTTTGCGTCCAGGATGTGGGGAATGGGGTCCGTAATGTGTTTGACGACCACCGCCATCGGCGTTGTGGCCTGGAAAGGCTGGGCGCCCGCCAGCATTTCGTAGAGAATAACGCCCATGGCGTAAATGTCGCTGCGCCCGTCCAGGGGATCACCGGTTGCCTGTTCCGGACTCATGTAAGCGGGGGTGCCGATGATGGCTCCGCCGGTCACAGTCGGGCCCTGCGCTTGGGCAATCTTGGCGATCCCGAAGTCTGAAATGTAGGGTTCGCCGGCAAGGTCGAAGAGGATGTTGCCCGGTTTCAAATCGCGGTGGATGATGCCCTTGGCGTGGGCCACGTCGAGAGCCGGGCAGAGGCGGTCCATGATTTTGGCCGCTTGCTGCAAAGACATGGGGCCTTTGCTGATGATGTCGGCCAGGGAACCGCCGGCCATGAGGCGCATCACAAAGTAAGGTTGACCGTCTTCCTCGCCCACGTCATAAACAGGCACGATGGCAGGATGTTCCAGCGATGCGATGGTTTTGGCCTCGCGCTCAAAGCGCACACGAAAACTTTCGTCGTGCATCATTTCGTGCGGCAGCAGTTTGATGGCGACGTCGCGCTCAAAGCGCGGGTCGTAGGCTCGATACACAGTGGCCATTCCACCGCGTCCGAGTTCTGATTTGATTTCGTACCGGCCGATTTTTTGCGGGATCATGTTTTAGCGCTCTTTGGGTGAGTGTGCGGGTAATGAATGTCGGCAACGCTGGGAAAACGAGCAACGTTGTCAAAGCGGTCACGCGCTTTCAGGTAAGTATAACAACGGTGGGGATGAAACGCAAGAACGTTACAATTGTTCTTCATGCTTTTCTTGAAGTTTTTTTATCCACGAAGAACACGACCCCCTAACGGGGGCAAGCGTTCACGAAGTTTAAAATCTTTAAGTCTTTTATCCACGAAGTACACGACCCCCTATGGGGACACAGCGGGGGCAAGCGTTCACGAAGTTTAAAATCTTTTCTTCGCGCCCTCCCTGGCGCTGCCCGCCACACCTGTCTCGGCGTCTCTTCGACAGGCTCAGGGCAGGCCCTTTGGGAGGGGGGCGATTCGGTTATTACGATTTTGGGATGAACGCTTTGACTTTAGGAAAGGCGTGGCTTTGGGGTACAGTATCCTGCACTTTGGGGTAAAGTACCGCGCAGGATGCGGTAAAGTACCCCGTACTTTGGGGTATAATTTTCGTGTTCGCTCCAGTAGCTCAAATGGATAGAGCGTGGCACTCCTAACGCCAAGGTTGTGGGTTCAATTCCCGCCTGGGGCACCAAGCCGGAAAACTCTTAGAATATCTTAAGGAAAAGTACTTGTATTTTGTGTAGCCGTGTAGTATTCTAAATGTAGCAGATGCCAAGGTGCCCCCCTCACCCTGGCATCTGCTATTTAATCTCGAAAATCGTAACTGCTCAGGCTTTTGCCCGTTATGGCTCACACCTGCCCTCCCGAAGGGACGCCGGGACAGGTGTGGCGGGCGGTGCCAGGGAATAGAACGCGGATGACGCTGATGTTGCGGATGCGCGCGGATCTCTTAAGGTTTTATACCCTGACGGGCATTCGTCCGCGAAAATACCCTGTGGGCACGATGTCAGATCAATCCGCCGAATACCCTGGCGGGCACTCGTCCGCGTTCTATTTCTTGGTGGTGAGCAGTTA
>JBARBA010000012.1:0-6286 GCA_049792555.1 Anaerolineales bacterium | reverse complement strand
GTGCAAAGATAGCGCGGCGCAGGTCCTCGATGGCGGTGATAAGCACGGTTTGCAATTCGTCCAGCGCGGCGCGCATGCCGGGAGGCGCTGTCTCTCCCAGGTGCGACCAAAGCGCTGATTTGAAGCGCAACCCGCCCAGGCTTTGTGCCACGCCGTCGTGGATTTCATGCGCAATACGCAGGCGATCCGCATCAATAGCTTCTTCTTCGCTCCGGCGCTCTTTTTCAGCGGTGATGTCTTCCACCGCGACAATCATGTGACCATTATCAGTTGGATCGAGGGTAGCAATCACCCGCACCGGAAAGGTAGTTCCATCCCGATGCCGGTTGATGGTTTCGGTGGTGACCGTTTCCCCCAGTTGGATGCGCGCCAGGATATTCTGGATGAATCCCTGCGATTCTTCGGGCACAAGCTGCGTCACTGGTTTCCCAATCAAATCGATGGCTGTATAACCATAGACCAATTCTGTCTGCCGGTTGACTTCAATGATAATTACGGGCCTCACTATCAGGTCGACAATGAAGATGCAAATAGGCAGATTCTTGAACAGGTGACGGTAGCGTTGCTCGCCGAACTGACTGGTGCTATTGGTTGGATCCACCATGCTGAACTTCATCCATGTCTGTATGATCTGTAGCACTATCGGACTTGAACATATCTGCCCCACTAAGGGCAGAAAACCTTACTTTTTATGACGCAAACCTGTGAAATCCACTCAATTTTATGGCAATCGTCCCACTAATATAAGAAATTGGCCCAAATGCGATTATCCTATGACCTACTTATACTCGTTTGTAGCTGGCAGAGATATTATAACTGATTGTTTAGTATTACAGCGCAAGGTGTTGGCGGGATCGTTCCAAGGCTGGTAAAAAGCGTGAGTTACTACTCAGCCATGTCATTGCGAACGAGCGTTTTCCAGCGAGTGAAGCAATCTCGCGTATTCATTCAAACAATTGTTTGCAGGTTAGGCGGGATTGCTTCGGGCTGACGCCCTCGCAATGACAGATCTATTGAGATGGCTGAGTAACAAGCGTGATCACATCGTTGTAGGGCAGTTTGCAGACCGACCCACACAAAACGAGAGAGTGAAAATCCCAGATGGCGTGGAGACCCCTTCGACAGGCTCAGGCAGGCTCTTTAGTCGCTGAAGAACGCTCCTTCATGGGGCATGCTTAAGAGTTTTCTGGGACATTGCGCTGTAATGTTAGACACCTTCAACTTTAAACCGACAAGAAACCTGTAACCCTCCCCCCGGCAGGTTGCTGGCGTTGATCTGGCCGCCCTGGGCTTCCACCAGTTGACGGGCAATGGCCAGCCCCAGGCCCGCGCCGCCAGATGCGCGCGAGCGGGATTTCTCTTCGCGCCAGAAACGGTTGAAGATGCGGGACAAGTCTTCGGGGGGGACGCCGGGGCCGTTGTCGCTAACGCTCAAAACCACGCTTGTACCTGCCTTTTCGACCGTTATCCAGACTTTGCCGCCCTCGGGCGTATAGCGGATGGCGTTTGCCGCCAGGTTGCCGACGACCTGTTCGGTGCGCTGGTGATCGGCTGTGATGACCGTGTCTGTGTCTGGAAGCTGGGCCGAGAGTGAAATCTGCTTTTCTTCGGCCTCGGCCTGGAACATGTCGATGACGTGCCGGGTCAGGTCGTTCAGGTTGACGTCGCTTTTCTCGAAGTGCAACTGGCGGGACTCGGCCAGGGTCAGCAGGCGCAGGTCTTCAACGAGACGTTCGAGCAGGTAGGTTTCTTCAAGCGCAGGGGTGATGTGATCGGAATTGGCGGGGTAAATGCCGTCCACAATGCCTTCCAGCCGCCCACGCATGATCGTCAGCGGGGTGCGCAACTCGTGGGCGATGTCGGCCAGCATGTCGCGGCGTTCGTTGGCGTCACGTTCAAGCGTGGCGGCCATGTGGTTGAAACTGTCAGAGAGGGCGCGCAGGTCGTCGGGACCGGAAACAGAGACACGGGTGGACAGGTCCCCGCCGGCAACGGCCCGGGCGGCGGCAATCACCTGGGCTAACGGGTTAACGATACGGCGCACGAGTAAAATCCCAATTAAAATGGTCAGGACGGCCAGGAAAATGGAGATCAAAGCCACCGGGAAGAGCAGGGTGAGCGCCGAGTTGACCTGACGCGGGACAAAAGTGTCGTTCAAGACCAGCGTGCCAACAATATGATTGTTGACCAGCATCGGCACAACCCGGCTGCCTTCCACCGGTGTGTAATGGGTGCCAATCAGGGATGTATGCAACTGGCCCCGGTCAACTAAAATTGTCCCATCCAGGCCAACCAGCGTGGCATTTTCCCATTCATGGCTTTCGTCAAAACGGACAATCAAGTTCACGCCATCCCAACTACCGCGCGCCATGTAGAAAGTCTCCAGGCGGGAGACGATGGGAATGCGGTCGGGCGGGTTAAAACGTGTGGGGGCGGAAAGGAAGTAGGTTGTCAACCCAAAGGCGATTGCCAATGTCAACAGAACCACTGCGAGAAAGGCGCGCACCAGCAGGACAATCAAACGGGTTTGGATGGAACGGACAGAATCGTCACGCATGGGTCAACTTTCGAATTTGTAGCCCACGCCGTGGACGGTGACGATGTAGCGCTGTCCCCCGTCGGCGGTTTCGAGTTTGCGGCGCAGGTTGCGGATGTGGCTGTCGATGGCGCGTTCGTAGCTTTCGAAGGCTACGCCGTGCGCGGCGGTGAGCAACTGGGCGCGCGAGAAGATGCGGCCCGGCTGGCTGATGAGGGTGGCGAAAATTTCGAATTCGGTGGGCGTCAGGCTGATGATTTTTTCGGGAAGCTGGGCCTCGTAGCGCGCGCGGTCGAGGGTCACGTCTCCGGCGCGGATGATTTCGCTGGTGGGGTCGCCGCTGGCGCGGCGCAGCACCACGCGTACACGCGCGGCCAGTTCGCGCGGGCTGAAAGGCTTGGTGATGTAATCGTCCGCGCCCAGTTCGAGGCCGATGAGTTTGTCGCTTTCCTCGACGCGCGCGGTGAGCATGATGATGGGAACGTCGCCTTCGCGGCGCAGGGCGCGGCACACGTCCAACCCGTCCATACCGGGGAGCATCAGGTCGAGGACGATCAGGTCCGGTTTGTCGCGGCGGGCGGCAGTCAAACCACTCAGGCCGCTGCTGGCCGTAATCACTTCAAACCCGGCAGCCCGCAGGTAGTCCTGACAGATTTCGACGATTTTGGGTTCGTCATCAATTACGAGGATTTTTTTCATTTTGTGACTCTGTTCCACTGGGGGCTTTGCCGCCAATGGAGCCAAAAGGGACGGGTAATTTTACTCCGAACGCAAGGCCTCAACGGGTTGCAAGCTGGCGGCGCGGTTGGCGAGGTAAATGCCGAAGAAGATGCCGATGATTGCCGAAAACGAGATGGTAAATCTGTGGATGAGTTCCTGGTTCACGTGGAAAAAAACTTTTTTGGAGAACTCTATTCCAAACCGCCAGTCCACCGATTGCGAGCAGGATGGATGACGCCCACAATCCAGTAAATGCGATTAATTTTCGTGAACATTGCTTTTATCGACAGCCTCCATTGAAGTAATTACCAGTCCAAGGATAGCAGTCAGATGTGCAGAATGTGTGCAGAAATATTCGGCAGGTGTGGAGAGTGGAATAACAGAAAGTATGTCGCGCGATGGTAAAAAAACATCACCGACTTGAATAAGTCGGTGATGTTTTACCTGTGTCGGGGCGAAAGGATTCGAACCTTCGACCTCTTGCACCCCATGCAAGCGCGCTAGCCGGACTGCGCCACGCCCCGAACGAACAGGCCGTGATTATACCGCAAAAAACGCGCTGCACACACTGCAATCTGCCATTTTTTGAGAACTGCTCAAATGCCGCAACTTTCGGGCGAATGCCATGATGATTTCAAGAGCAATACGATCACCCTATTTAATCAATTGTATTAACCCATTCAAAATGCTACAATCCATTAAGATAGGTTGTATCCGAATAGGATAGCGTCAAGGAGGAAGGAACTTCCAGTCACCCTTTACATGCGTTTTTTCAACACACAACGATATACAAGTCTGCACTTTACAAGAAACCAACGCGGCCAAACAATATGTTCAACGCTTCGAGCCACCCATTCAGGAGAAGAGCAATGTCAGAACAAAACCGTCTTTACCGTATGCTGGCAGTCGTGATTGCAATGCTTGCCGTACTGGGCGCGGCATATGTCGTCAGCCTGTTTTACACCAGGGCCTCGGCAGCGCAGCCTGACGCGCAGAACATGGCAATGGGCATGAAAATGAATATGGAAATCACCCTCACGCCCCTCCCCAATACGCCCACCCCCGCGGCCATCCCCGGCTGCAGGATTCAAGATTTGAATTTCAATACCACAGGGGTAGGCGCAGCCTTCAAAGAACCGGATGTCATCTCTGCCGTCAACGGAGCGGTTACCACCACGCTGACCGTCAAATACGGCGATAACAAGATCGGCGATTGCCCCGTCCACCTGCGCTCGTATAACGGCAAACTGGTCGGCCCAACCCTGCGCGCCAGGCCCGGCGACACGCTCAAGATTACCCTGGTCAACGACCTGCCGCAAGACCTGACGCCGCACGTGATGAACACCATCGGCGGCATGCTCAACGATACCAACCTGCACACGCACGGCCTGCACGTCTCCCCGGCGGGCAACAGCGACAACGTGCTGCTCGACATCGCCCCCGGCCAAACTTTCGAATACGAAATCAAAATCCCGTTAAACCAGGTGCCCGGCACCTACTGGTACCACGCGCATAATCACGGCACCACCGCCCTGGATGTATCCAGCGGCATGGAAGGCGCCATCATTATTATGGGGGACCAGATCAAAAGCGCAGGCGGTTCCCCCACCCCCATGCCCAATAACATCGACCAGCTTCCCGAAATCAAAAACGCCGCCGAAAAAGTCTTCGTCTTCCAGCAAATTATCTACGACGAAGCCGGCGTGATCGAACCCGATATCAACGGCGGCGGCAACTTCCCGTCCAACCCAAGCCTGACCTACTTTGGCCCATGCAACTGGGAGCCGATGAAGCGCCAGCACACCATCAACGGGCAACTCTTCCCCAACCTGACGCTGACCACAGGCGAAGTGCAACGCTGGCGCTTTATCGATTCCGGCATACGCGAAACCATCGGCGTGGAACTGCACGGCCCCTACACAGGCGCGAACAAGAATCCGCCCATCGACGAAGTACTCAAACTCCCCGTCGTCAAACTGAACGAAATTGCGGTGGACGGCATTGCGCGCGACCAGGTGGATGCCTGGAACCAGGTGGAACTTGAACCCGGCTACCGCAGCGATGTGATGGTCAAGATCACCGAAGCAGGCAAATACTTCCTGGTGGATACCAGCGTGCCCGAACTTACCGTGACCCGCGACCCCAATACCGGCAAATTCACCACCACAAAAGCTGGCTCATTCGCGCTCACCTGCGGTCAAACCCCCGAACGGCCTAACTTCCTCGCCACTGTGGTGGTATCCGGCAAAGACAAGAACATGCCCCTGCCCACCACCCAGGAAATAGCCGCCCTGCCCAAACCCCTCCCCGACCTGATTGCCTTAAATCCGGCCACCACGGCAATGAATCCAAGCGGCACCAAAGCCGAACCGATCAGCCTGTACAGCGAAAACTTTGTCATCCCACTGGAGAATATTGACACCTACCAGAAAGTGGACTTCACACTTGCCGTCCACCCGGCGGGTTTCACCGCGCCGACGCCTGCATCCGGGCCAACGGCGACGCCGGTTCCATTTGGCGGCCCAATCGCGTTTATGGCGGCAGACCATTCCTTCGACCCGCAAAACATCCGTCATTTGAAGTTGGGCAACACGGATGAATGGATCCTGAACACCCAGGCCGACAGCCTGTATTACGCCCATCCCTTCCACATCCACGTCAACCCCTTCCAAACCTGGCGGCTTGGCCCTGGTCCGGATGGCACACTCCAAAATGGCGTGCCCGAACTCGTCTGGCGCGACACGATCATGGTCAAGCAAGGCATCCCCACCTACATTTTCACCCATTACACCGATTACATCGGCACCTTTGTCTACCACTGCCACATCCTGGACCACGAAGACCAGGGCATGATGGAAACCGTCGAAGTCGACCCCTAACCCCAGGAGAAAATCATGGCTACATCCAAGAAAAAGACCGCCCCGCCGCTATCACGCTACCAGCGCGTCAAGAACATTTTGAACGCCGCCCAGGGAAACGTCGATGTATCGTACCAGGGCTACGGACGTTTTTGGGAAATACCGCTTAACC
>JBARBA010000011.1:0-4573 GCA_049792555.1 Anaerolineales bacterium | reverse complement strand
GTGAGAATGGGCTTTCCCGTGTCCAGACACTCTCTTTTGTGCATCTTTTGCCAAAATCTCAGCCAATAACTGCTCCGATTGGCTGTTCCCGTCGGTAATGTACTTATTCCTCCGACAAACTGCTAGGGCACGATGCGTTGCCAAATGTCATAACATGCAATTCGCGTGATGTCGGCAACGTCGCTGGGAGGCTGGGAGAGACCAGGATCGAAGTGGAGCGGGTTAAACCCGGCAACTTTTCGGTAGGAATTGGCGAACCGGTTTGCCTGGTTGATCGGTTCTTTTGTCAGTCTCAAGCCGTCGTCGCAATGCAGCACAACATAGTCAGGCCAAAGGATGTGGAAGTATTCTTTTGGATCGATCCCCTTGAGCCTTAATTCGACAACCTGTGGCGTCACAAGCCCGATTTCGTCGTACATTTTCCGGTTGGCGTAGTAACCCACGTAGCCCAGCGGCTCCAGGTACACGGTCGCATCGGGCGCGGAATTTTTATTCAACCACAGCCCGATCATTTTGATGCTGCCGTCGTTTGCGTATGTTTGCTCGAAGCGGGACAAATTTAACCGATACACTGCTTGCGTTACCATCAGGATTACTCCGGCGGCAAGCAAGCAACGCGGAATCCAAATCGATAATGACCACCTGCGACTGAGCGTTTGCCAAAGCGAGACCAGGCCGATGGCAAATAGAATTAACACCACCCAGAGCAAAGGGTGGAAATACCTGCTGAAGAAAGTTGCCCCCGACAGGGCGAGGCGGGCGGTTTCCAATAACCCGAAAAGCGGCAATACCAGGAATGCCCTGTTTTTACCAAAGCGAATGGCTTGCCATGTTGCAATGCCAACCGTGACGCAACTGATGGCGAATAGCACAGCCTCCGAAGAGAATGTTCTGTCAAATGAAAATGGCGAAAGGTACGCAAGAATTGTCTCTAATTGTATGTCCAGCGGCGGACCGGGAATTCCATAAACAACCCATTTGGCTGTGATTGTATATGGGATTGGCGACCCGAAGTACAGGCTGGCGAACACGACCCATGGAAGGTAAGTAAGCGCTGTCACCAACCCCATTCGGACGGCGTTTTTGAAGTTGAATATCATTTCAATCACGATCAGCGCCACCGGCCAAAACACCAGGTCGATGCGTGTCCACAGCAGGCAACCGGCGAAGAAACCGGCCCAATGAGGCCGGTTGGCGACAACCGCATACCAGGATGCCATCATCAGCAGGATGACGACGGGCGTTTCCATTCCCTGCATTTCGATCAAATAGATTTTGGATGAGATGACCAAAATCCCCAGCGCCAGGAGTTGCGCCAGGTGTGGAACGTTTGTCCGCCGAAGGATCAAATACAGGATGACCAGGCTGCCAACCGACGCAACGATGTCCACGAAATGCGCCGCGAATGTAATTTCACCCTGCCCGGTTATTACCAGCCAACCCGCCATCATAAGCGCGAACAAGGGCGTGGTGGTTCCATAAATGGGGTCGCCCACATTGTAGGTAAAACCATGTCCTTCTGCCAGACGGCGCGCAAACTGGAAGGTGATGAATGCGTCCTCGGCGGTATATTGAGTATAGGCAACCCAGACCAGCCGTATTAGCAGGCCTGTGGTTAACAATGTCACCACTTGCATCAGAGGTTTGTTCTGAAAAAATCGGAAAACAGCTTGTTTTGATGCTTTTATGAAATGATCCACTGTTGCCTGATCCTGATCGTCGCTTTTGAAATGCTTTTGCGATAGTATAGCATTTTTTGATGCTACACACTTTTCTATTCAGCTACTCTTTTTACAAGAATAGAATACACCCCGCCGCGCCGGATTTGCGCTCAGTGGATAAAAAAACGGCGGTGGTTGGGAAGACCACCGCCGAGCAAACGTTAAACTGATCACTGTTTCCTGACCACTGCTCACTGTCCTATTCCACCGTCACGCTCTTGGCCAGGTTCCTGGGCTGGTCCACGTCCAGTCCGCGCAGGACGGCGATGTGGTAGGCCAGCAACTGCAACGGAATGACGGTGATGACCGGGCTGAGCATCCAGGGCACGTCGGAGACCCACAGGACGTAATCGGCCATGCCCTGCACCAGATCGTCGCCTTCGGTGGCGACTGCCACGACGATGCCGTCGCGCGCCCTGGCCTGCTGTATCTGGCTGACCATCTTCTCGTGCCAGGGATCCATGGGGGCCAAACAGACGACGGGCATATCCTTGTCTACCAGGGCAATCGGGCCGTGTTTCATTTCGCCCGCCGGGTAGCCCTCGGCGTGGATATAGGAGATTTCCTTGAGCTTCAACGCGCCTTCGTATGCAATCGGCATATTGATGCCGCGCCCCAGGTAGAGACAGTTACGCATATCCTTTAGGGCATAAGCCACCTTTTTGACTTCGGGTTCGCGCGCCAGGGTGTGGGCAATCAGGTCGGGGATCATTCGGATGTCGGCGACCAGTTGTCGGCGCGTTTCAGCGTTGATCGCGCCGCGCAGGTCGGCCAGCAGCACGGCCAGCATGTACTGGTCGAGCAGGGGCGCGGTAAAGGCTTTGGTGGATGCCACGCCGATTTCCGGCCCGGTCTGCATTGGGATGCAGCCATCCGAGACGCGCACGGCCTGCGAGCCGATGGCGTTGACGATGCTCCAGACGGTCGCGCCTTTGCGGCGGCCTTCTTCCATGGCGGCCAGCGTATCGGCCGTTTCGCCCGATTGGCTGATGGCCAGCACCACCGTATGCTCGTCGACGATCGGGTCGCAGTAACGGAATTCGGAGGCAATCACCACTTCCACCGGCACGCGGGCGATCTTCTCGATCAGCACCTTGCCCACCATTCCGGCGTACGCCGCCGTGCCGCAGGCGGTGATGTAGATTTTGTTGATGCGCTTTGCCAGTTCGGGGGTCAGGTTCAACTCCGGCAGGCTGATTTTCCCGCTTTCGTAATCCACCCGTCCGGCCAGGGTATTGGCAATCGCGCGGTCTTGTTCGTGGATTTCCTTCTGCATAAAGTGCTGGTAGACGCCCTTTTCCGCGGCGACGGCATCCCAGACCACCTGGTGGATTTCGGGTTGAAGTACTGCCCCTTCGAGCGTCTCCAGGCGCACGTTGTCCTTGCGGACGATGGCCATCTGTCGGGTTTCGAGATAAATGACGTTGCGGGTGTACTCAAGCAGGGCGGGGATATCTGAAGCGATGAAATTTTCTCCCTCGCCCAGGCCGATGACCACACCCCCGGCGTTGCCGATGCGCGCGCAAATGATCATATCCGGCTCTTCGGCGGACATCAACACCACCCCGTGGTTGCCCTCGATTTCCTGGAACGTCTTGCGCGCCGCTTCGACCAATCCCAGCCCGCTCGTCAGGTAGTGCTCCACCAAATGGACGATGGTCTCGGTATCGGTATCCGAATTGAAGGTTGCCCCCTCGCTGGACAGTTCCTGCTTCAGCTTGAGATAATTTTCCACGATGCCATTGTGGACCACTACCACCCGTCCGCTGTTGCTCATATGCGGATGCGAATTGCGCGCTGACGGCGCGCCGTGCGTAGCCCAACGCGTGTGCCCGATGCCGGGCGCGCCGCTGACCGGCAATTTTTCGACCAGTTCCACCAGCCGGGCCAGTTTGCCCGAATCGCGCCGTACGACAATCTTTCCATTCTCGAGCACGGCCAGACCGGCTGAATCGTAGCCTCGATACTCGAGGCGCTTTAAACCATTGAGGATGATCGGCGTCGCGTCACGCGGGCCGATATAGCCAACAATTCCACACATGGGATGTTCCCTCCGGGGAAATAGGATTAGGTGTCATCTCCCATGCAAGCCGCAAATTATCCTTCGACTGCGCCGCCACGAACAGGCGGTTCCGCTCTGGACAATTTGCAGTGCCGTATGGATGGGAATGACATTCTTGTCAGGCCACCTTTCGCGCTTTTGACCGCGTAGTTACCCGCGCGGTGTTGTCTGCCGAAATTTTGATTGGAGGGAAAGATAATGGGGGAGTGGTTTCCCCGGGAGGGCTTCCGCTGACCTTTCGATTTTCCCGGCGCGCGGACGGGCAGTCCACGCCTTATTCCGGTTAGCTCCACTGCGAGGTGGAGACCCTCATCCTCGTCACCCTGAATCACGCGTTACTCCCGCTGGAAGCGGGCGCAATTACCCAGGGCCATGCGCTACTCTTTCCTGTATCAGATTTGCCGTTCCACCTCCTTTTTTGTTATGAATATGGCTTTGGTCAAAATTATATACTTGTCACGGTCACAAATTGCGCTTTTTATTAAGCGGGGAAGCGAATCATAGCGCCTTGCATTCGTGACCGCGGGCATTATATCACCGAGGTGCCGCATTGCTCTAAAAAAGGACGGGCAGGAGGCGACTGCCTCCTGCCCGTGTGTGCGTTGTTCAGGTGGGACTTTTCAATCAAGACGACGTGGTGTGGGCGTTTCTGTGATCGTTGGCGTCATGGTGATTGTTGGCTGGAGCGTGAACGGTGGTGTTGGCGTAAGTGTTATCGTTTTTGTCGGTGTGCGCGTAAATGTGCTTGATGGTGTGACCGTGACTGTGGGTGTGAACGTCTTGGTTGGTG
>JBARBA010000010.1:0-2795 GCA_049792555.1 Anaerolineales bacterium | reverse complement strand
CACTTAACTGTGGAGACCTTTTGAAGGCACAACATCGTCCCGATGCCCTTGCGGGAAAAGAACGATTTGGACACGGATTACACGGAGTTACACGGATTCTGCTAGTTTTTAAGGGGGTTTTTTCCGTGTTCTCCCGTGTATTCCGTGTCCCGATTGCCCACCACGCTTAAGTGTGGTGACACCCGCGAGGGCCTGGCCCGCATTTTATGCTACACTATTGGGTAACAAAATAAGACAAGGGAGTTCACCCGATGGCGCAAAAAATAACCGTCGAGCAGTTTGTCAAAAAATGGAGCAAAATCCAGCTCAAGGAAAAATCCGCTTCGCAGAGTCATTTCAATGATGTTTGCGCGCTGGTGGAACACGCCACGCCTACCGAAGCCGACCCCAAAGGGGACTTTTTTACCTTCGAAGCCGACGTTGACGAAGACAGCGCCGGCGGGCGCGGCTGGGCGGATGCCTGGTACAAGGATAAATTTATCTGGGAATACAAGGGGCGCGGTAAAAACCTGGATGCGGCTTACCAACAATTGTTGCGCTACCGCGAGGCGCTCGAAAACCCGCCCTTATTGATTACCTGCGATACGCAAACGATCATCATTCATACCAATTTCAACAACACTCTCCGCCACACGGAAGTGATTGACTTTGACCGCCTGCAAGCCGACGGGCTGCAACTCTTGCGCGATGTTTTTTACAATCCCGAAGCCTTCCGGCCGGCGCTGACGCAGCAAAAAGTGACCGAGCAAACCGCCAACTCTTTCGTGGCTTTCACGAACAGCTTGCAGAAAGAGAGCACCGGTCACAAGGCGTACTCGCCCGAACAGTTGGCGCATTTTGCGGCGCGGATTTTGTTCTGCCTGTTCGCGGAAGACATCAAACTTTTGCCCGACCATCTCTTCACCGAGTTGGTGCGTTATCGCCATGAAGACCTGGCGGCGGAGCAATTTACCCGCAGTTTGCGCGCCTTATTCACGGCCATGCGCGTGGGCGATTCGGTCTTTGGCGCGCACATGATTCCCTGGTTCAACGGCGGCTTGTTCGACGACGATTTTGCCCCTGAGCTGGTCAGCCAGAACGTGCGCGATCTATTGATCGCCTGCGACCAGGACTGGGCCGGGATCGACCCTTCGATTTTTGGGACGCTGTTCGAGCGCATTATCGACGAATCGAAGCGGGCGCAATTGGGCGCGCACTACACCAGCAGGGATGACATCTTGCTGGTGATCGAGCCGGTGCTGATGGCTCCGTTGCGCGCCCAATGGCGCAAGATAAAAATGGAAGCCGAGAACCAGGTCAAGCAGGGGCTTGCTCCCGCCGCTGCGCTTGCGCTGAAATCCTTCGCCGGCGAAATTGCGGCGCTGCGCGTGCTCGACCCGGCCTGCGGCAGCGGCAACTTTCTTTACCTGGCTTTGCGCGAACTGCTTGACCTGCAAAAGCAGGTGATTGTCTTTGCCGAAGAACATGGCCTGGACGAAATCCCGCTGACCGTCAACCCGCAGCAGCTTTACGGCCTCGAAATCAACCCCTACGCCCACCAACTGGCCCAGATCACGGTCTGGATTGGTTACATTCAGTGGCGTTACGAAAACGGTTTTGCCGAAATGCAGGAACCGATCTTGCGCGAACTCAAACAGATCGAAAACCGGGACGCCATTCTATCCAGACCTGACAGGTCTTCAGACGGAGACCTGTCAGGTCTTGTGCGTGAACCTGTTTGGCCGCCCGCCGATGTGATCATCGGCAACCCGCCCTTTTTAGGCGGCAAAAGGATGCGCGCCGAACTGGGCGACGACTATGTGGATACCTTATTCAAACTGTACGAAGGCCGCGTAGCGCATGAAGCTGATTTGGTATGTTACTGGTTCGAGAAGGCCCGCGCCCAGATCGAAAACGGCCAACTCAAACGCGCCGGGCTGCTGGCGACGCAAGGCATTCGTGGCGGCGCAAACCGCAGGGTTTTAGAGCGCATCAAAGAGAGCGGCGATATTTTCTGGGCGCTATCAGACCGTCAATGGGTTTTGGACGGCGCGATGGTGCATGTTTCAATGATTGGATTTGACAGCGGAGTTGAGCAAGCGAAGACTCTTGATAACTGCCCCATTGATGAGATCAACTCTGATTTAACAAGTCAAACAGATACTACAACAGCGAAAAGATTGTTAGAAAATAACGGCCTCTGTTTTCAGGGGCCGGTAAAAGTGGGCCCCTTTGACATTGATGAGCGGTTTGCCAAAGAAATCTTAGCCAACAGGAATTTATCGGGATTGCCTAATTCAGACGTAGTCAAACCTTGGATGAATGGTTTGGATATTACAAGTTCCCCAAGGAATATGTGGATTATCGACTTCGGAGAAATGGGATTAGAAGATGCTAAATTATATAAAATGCCTTTTGAATACGTTGAAAAGGAAATAAAACTGTTGCGCGATGAAAACAGAGACAGGCAACGGAGAGAAAGCTGGTGGAAGCTTGGGAGAAGCGGCGGTGATTTGAAAGATGCAAAGAAGAACTTACCCCGAATCATTGTTACGCCGAGAGTTTCAAAACATCGTATTTTTATTTGGGCAAGTGGAGAATTGGTTCCTGATAGCGCAGTTGTGGCCATTGCCCGCGAAGACGATTATTCCTTTGGCATTCTGCATTCCAAAGTTCACGAACTTTGGGCGCGGCGCACCGGCACACAACTGCGCGAAGCCGAAAGCGGTTTTCGCTACACCCCCACCACCACCTTTGAAACCTTCCCCTTCCCCTGGCCGCCCGGCAAAGAAGACCAAGCCAATCCCCAGGTGCAG
>JBARBA010000009.1:0-11888 GCA_049792555.1 Anaerolineales bacterium | reverse complement strand
CTTTTTTGTTTCGGGTGGTCGAAAACTAAACAAATATTCTATTATCCGAATCATTATGTTACAATTTTTGCTGTGATAATCAAAGACGCTAATTCCAAATTAATTGACCCGTTTTACCAGGCCACGCATGGAGCAGCATACTTGGGGGATAGCTTGGTATTGCTTAAGTCCGTTCCCGATAAAAGCGTAAACCTGATTTTGACTTCCCCGCCATTTGCCTTGACGCGCAAAAAAGAATATGGAAATAAAAGCGCCGAAGATTATGTGGAATGGTTCTTGGAATTCGCCAAAGAATTCAAAAGAATTCTCAAGGACGATGGCTCTTTCGTGCTTGATTTGGGAGGCGCATATCTGCCTGGTTACCCGGTGCGAGCCATTTATCAGTTTGAGCTTTTGGTGCGTTTGTGCAAGGAATTAGGGTTTTTTCTCGCACAGGATTTTTATCATTACAATCCTTCTCGTTTGCCAAGCCCGGCAGAATGGGTCAATGTTCGCCGGGTGCGCGTGAAAGATTCCGTGAATGTCGTGTGGTGGCTGTCAGTGACCGAAAACCCCAAAGCAAACAATCGGAATGTTCTTAAGCCATATTCTGACAGCATGAAATCGCTTTTGGAAAATGGTTACAAGGCAAAGATGCGTCCCAGTGGGCATGATATTTCTGATAAGTTTCAAAAGGATAATCATGGCGCAATTCCCGCCAATCTATTAACCCTGGCCAACACAGAATCGAATAGCGCTTATTTTCGCCGTTGCAAGGAAGCCGGTATCAAACCGCACCCGGCCAGGTTTCCCATCGAATTTCCGAAATTCTTTATTGAGTTTCTGACCGATAAAGACGATCTTGTCATCGACCCATTTGCAGGCTCAAATACAACCGGACAGGCAGCAGAACTTTTACAGCGTAAATGGCTGGCCTTCGAAATCGATTCAAATTACCTGGAAGGCAGCGTCTATCGTTTTCAAGAAGTCAACGATCTTTTTGCCGTGAGGGATGAGGATGGCTCGACATAACAAGTATGACTTGCTCGAACAAATCGTGAGCGCGATCAATGATTCCGGATGGAATGTTGTTTATCTCGAAAGTATTGACCAACATCCTTTTCACCTGCAAATTTATCGTGAAGATGAAAGTTACCGCGCGCGGGTGTATATCTGGCACATGACTCACGGCGGCGGGAAAGCGCGCCCCAAAGATGAATATCGCATTCAAATTACAGGCGTCGACCATTTTGAGCCTCTGCCTGGGGGCAAAACGTTGATTTTAGGGTGGTGGAAAGAAGCAGAAGTATTTGCAGGCTTTGACGCGCGCAAGCATATGGGGAAACTGGGAGCCTCGCCGTCCATTCAAATTCGGGAAGATGCGCTGCGCAAAGCCTACGTAAACGGCTTCGAACCTTGCGACAAAGGCAACAAAGAAGTGGCAATTGCCTTTCGGTCTGATTTCTTTGTGGAGTATTTGAAGAACCTGGAATCGCTGCATGATTTCGGCCAATCGGCGCAAGACCTTGCGGTCCTTGGCGAAGTGGCCGAAAACCCCGAAATCAATGACGCCGACATCACCATCCAGGATGTTGCCCGCAAGACAACGGTTGTCTCGGTCAGTAAAAAATTGAGGGATGTGAGCTTTCGCAGGCGTGTCCTGACCGCTTATGGTTTTCGCTGCGCGGTGTGCGGCGTTCAGTTGAAACTGGTGGAAGCCGCCCACATTGTCCCGGTCAATCATGCCAAAAGCACCGATGAAACCCGGAACGGGCTGGCGCTTTGCGCCTTGCATCATAAAGCCTATGACCAGGCGCTTATCACCATCAAAGATGATTACTCGGTTCTGCTGAACCAGGCGCAGGCCAGGGAATTGCAAAAACAAAAGGTGGCTGAAGGGCTGACCAAATTCCAAAAAGATTTGCGTCCCATCATCATCCTGCCCCCGGCGGTTTCTGACCGCCCACATTCGGAATATGTGCGCATTGCAAATGATATTCGCGGGTGGAAAAGCGATTAGAAGGGATGTCTCTACTCGTTGAAGGCAAACGTCGCTAAAAAATCCTGCCAGCCTTGAAAGCGCCTGACCGCTTTCCGTTGAAGTTCACGTTATCAAACAGAAACCTGCTCGACAACCTGATCGATACGGTCGCAAGGACGAAAGCCACCCCCGGCAGCGCTCATATCTTACAAGCGACCATCGCTTGCTTTCATGGATGTATAATAGAGATAACGAGGTGCAGCATGGTATTACGTTCCATTGAAGTGACTGTAGAAAAAGACGGCACAGTGCGCTTGCCCAGGAAGGTGAAACTTCCCGCGCGGCGACGCGCCATCCTGACCATTCTCGACGAACCCATGCCTGTGGCCGAAACGGCGTTATTGAGCGAAGCCGCGCTGGCGCAAGATTGGAACCGGCCTGAGGAGGATGAAGCATGGAATATGTCTTTTCAAAACATGCCACAGAGATGCTAAAGGAACGCAAGATTATGGAAGATTGGGTCTGGCGCACCCTGAACGAATCGGAGAATATAATCACAGGTGAAGACGGTAATTTGCATTTCGCAAAAGCGATTGCCGAAAAAGAGAACCGCGTTTTGCATGTTGTCATCAATCCTGCTGTTTCTCCACAACGGATTGTTACCGTGTTCTTTGACCGCAGGCTTAAGATTTAGGAGTAAACCATGAAACTAACCGTTGACAAGGAAAACGACGCGCTTTACCTGCGCCTGGACGCGAGCGAGATCATCGAATCGGAAGAAGTTCAGCCCGGCGTCATCCTGGACTTCGACAAGAATAATCGCGTGGTCGGCATTGAAATCCTCGCCCTCAGTACGCGCGTTGCGCCCGATATGTTGAAGATTGTCCAGTTGGAAACTGTGTAGCTTCAAATCCCCGCAAAACTTCGCGGGGATTTCTTTTGAGATCATCAGCCAGGCAACGCGGCAATCCATTCCACCGCCCCGCCCCGGACGTGGACATTGACCTGCCAGCCTTGAAAGTATCTGATCGCTTTCCGTTGAAATTCACATAAAGGAAACGCCCGGCAGTTGCAAAGAGAGAGCCGTTCAAGTGAAATCTTGAGCGGCTCTCGTTATTAACAGCGATTTTTACAACAGGCGCGGCTTGGGATTACCGGTTTGGGGTTTGAAGAACTGTTACAATCAGCGATAGCAGTGGTTATGACTCGACAGATGAAAACGAAACGTCTACTTCTTGTTTTACTCATAGTTCTTCTACTATTCCTGACAAGCCAGTGGTGGGTCCCATGGCTGCTTCTCATTCTACCTGCGCCGAGCAACAAAGCTGATTTTATACAATCCCTCGATTCATTGTTCAACATTGCATCCGCACTTGTTAGCCTTGCATTAGTTGCGATTGGTTTTATTTGGATACGAGGCGAAAACCAGAAAAAAGAAAAAGGTGATGAATCTCCTCTGCGACAAATTACACTTGACGAACTCCGTAAGCGGTCAGGCTCGCAAGGTAGTCGTATTAACTGGATTGATCGAGGAGCTACTAAACCTGGCGATCTGCGCGCTCATGGTCGAATCGTGATCGCTGGTCGAATGAAACTTGGTAAGACACGCGAAGCCGCCGAATTAATCCGCAGGGTTATAGATGACGACCAAATAGCTGAAGATCGTATCTTTGAGCCTAGTCCAACCTTTCGATACTTCAGCAGGGAAAAGTTATTGGATGCGCTGAAAGGCATTGATCCACATGCGCCGATTTTACTGCTTCTGGATGACTTTCCCTTTCACTATACCGGCGAAAGTTTGGAACGTCTCTCAGACCTTTTGCTTGGGCTACAGATATGCAAATCCATCCTGATTATTGCCACTGCCCGCCTAGATCAATTGACAGACGAACACTACGCTTGGCTAAAAAGCCAAAAATGTCATGAAATTCGCTTGCCCGATCTCAATGTCGAACAAACCGCCCGGATATTAGATTCTGCCATAGGTATATTTAATCTACAGGTAGACGATGATGCTCGAACCATATTTATCGAGAACCGAGACGGTACCCCTGAACTAACGCTCATTGCTCTTCGGCACTTGCACTTGCAAGAAGTGGACCAAGTTACCGCTGAGATTGCTCGCCATACTGCCAGCGAAAGCCTGACCGAAGTATGGGCAGGAACACGGCGTGACATCGAGAAACGATATCCCGCTGCTAAATATCTACTCGATGCATTATCTGCTTTTCATTCGGTAAAAGTAAGACCGTCAATTTATCTGGTATTGGAATATGCAAATTATCTATGGCATGGTCAGGAAGGCTGGGGAAATATCAGGCGAATGGCTGCTCTGCGCAAAGTATTGACCTATCTATCATATTTTGACTTTTTTATGTATTTTGATGTTTTTATGCAAGATGCATATATTGCCGTCCCTGACGTAGTAGTAGATGACCAAATCAACGCAAATGTTGCAGGGGAAAAGTTAGGGACTTTTTTGCTCAATCACCGTCGCATGTTCAAATACTTTATATTGCGACCACTATATAGCCATGCTGATGCCCATGCTGCGGCACTAGCCAACTTATGGGAATTTGCATATTACGAGAAGAAAGATTACCGGTTGGCGCTGCATTTCTTGGATGTTTCTCTCGGTTTTGATGATTATTATGCCATTCATATCAATCTAGGTGCCACGTACCATATGCTTGAGAATTACCCTGCAGCTTTAGCCGAATACGACAGAGCGATTGATTTACAACCGAAAGAAGCCACGATTTACTATAACCGAGGTATTACGCACAACGCCAACCATGACTATGCAACAGCCCTGATTAATTTCAATAAGGCAATTGAACTACGACCAGATTATGCTGCAGCATATACCAACCGTGGCCTTGTCTACGATGACTTACAAGACTATTCTGCTGCCTTGTCTGACTTCACTAAAGCCATTGAATTGCAGCCAGATAATATTAACGCTTATAACAATCGTGGTATCACATTTGGTCACATGCAGAATCATGCGGCAGCGGTTGCTGACTTCACTAAGGTTATTGAACTACAGCCAAATGTTGTTAGGGTTTACAACAATCGCGGGCGTGCATACATTGATCTAAAAGACTATGCGGCAGCAGTGGCTGACTTCACCAAAGTTATTGAAATACAGCCAGATCACGCCGAAGCTTACATTAATCGTGGAGCTATATATGAAACCTATCTTCAGGACTATCCAGCAGCTCTTGCTGACTTCGCTAAGACCATTGAAATACAGCCGAATGATGCGATGTTCTACTTCAATCGTGGGAATGTGTATGCACATCTGGGAAATTACTCTGCTGCTCTGGCTGATTTAACCAAAACCATTGAGATTGATCCGCATGATGTCGAAGCTTATAGTTATCGTAGCCGCATATATTATTCTGAGTTAAAGGACTACCCTTCTGCCCTGGCTGACTTGACCAAAGCTATTAAACTCGACATAAATGATGGGGAAATCTATTATATGCGTGGAAATATATATACTGAATTTCAGAATTACCCTTTCGCGTTGGCTGATTACACCAAAGCTATTGAATTTGACCCGCAGAATGCAAAAGCCTATGGCAATCGCGGTAATATTTATAGGGCAATGCAGGATTATTCATCTGCCATAGATGACTACACCGATGCTATTAAACTTCATCCGCAATATGCACTTCCTTATAACAATCGTGGCGTCACATATATTGATCTGGGAAACTACCCACTTGCTTTGGTAGACTTGACAAAAGCTATTGAACTCAACCCACAAAACCCGGCAGCCTATGCCAATCGAGGTAACGTCTATACTGTTCTAAAGAATTACCCCGCTGCCTTGATTGACCTTAACAAAGCCATTGAACTCGATCCAGACAATGCGGATATTGCTATCTACAACACTGCCCGTTTTTATGGTTTGCAGGCCCAGACTGTTTTGGCCTGCATCTGGTTACGTCGTGCTATTCTGTTGCTATCTGGATATTTAGAAACAGCCAAAACCGATATGGCTTTTGATTCAATTCGCGATACTCCCGAATTCCAAGCTTTACTTCGTGAGTTCTAGCCGCACACAGACGAACGCCCCCACAGCCGCGCCGAACGGAGAAACATCCCTGGTATGTCCTGAAAACTCATCGCCTGCTTGCTGGTGAACCTGCCATCTCAACCCATCGGCTCGATCAAAGCATTGCCACCTGTGCCTTCCAAATCCCACCAGTGAGCCGCGCCGGACTCACCAGTGAAACCCGGCAATCGCACCAGTGCGACGCGCTGGACTCACCAGTGACTCCAGCGAAACCCACCAGTGCGACGCGCGCAACCCACCAGAGAAATCCGGCAACCCCTTACCAGGGATTGCCGGATTTCTTTGTAAAACGATTTGCCAGGGCCAACGGTGTTTCTAAAACACCTACTTTTCAATCGGGTCGTCGGGATGCGCGGCGTTCCATTGCGCCATGATCTCGGCTTCGTTCTTGCCAATGTTGCCGGGGTTGATCCACGTGCCGCGGAAACCGGCGTTGACGTTGCGCAGCAGCTCGGGGTTGACGCGCACGTGGATTTCGATGCTGCCGTCGCTCTGGCCGATGGGGCGCAGGTACATGCCGTTGGGCAGGTGTACGGCGCGCCCACTCTTGAGCGCGTTTTCCATCAGCGAGTCGAGTTCGGCCAGCAGGTCCAGCACAGAGCCTTTGCTCTGGTTGGTGCCTTTCGTCAAGTCTTCGATTAACTCGTCGGGTTCCAGCGGGGTTTCTGTTTGCAGCCTGGGGCCAAGTTGGTTCCAGGCTTTGATTTTTTTGGTCATAATCTTTTACTCCTTTTGGTTAAAAAATGGGCTGTGGCCCTGGCAAAAAACATTGTAGCAGGTTGCGCGGGGGGGTGGGTGCCGCGCTGCGGGAGCAAAAAGATCAAGACCAGGGGAAATCGCTTCATCGTTTTCATGCGCAGCGGCGATTCTCAAAAAACTGCATTCCATCCATCACAAAGAATCAAAATCCGGGTGCGTCGAATGCGCCCGGATTTTGATTTATGAAAAGCACAGCTTTCTTACTTCAGTAGATGCCGGTACAACCACACCTGCAAAAAGCAGAAGGCAACTCCGGCCAAAAAGGCGGGCACGGGCTGGTACATCCCGGAGATCGCCAGAATGGCAAGAAAAGACGCCAAACCGAACGACGCGCCGCCTACTACCGCAATTTGAATGATCCGCATGAAGCCCACGCTCTCCGGTTCGAACTTCGGCGGGGCGCTGTTGTTGCGCCAAGCAAAAGCCGCATCCAGGCCCTTGAAATTGGCGAAGTAATACTTTTTAATGCTGTTCATCGCATTCCGGCCTTTGAGCCATTCAGGGCGCAGGTGCGCAAACTGCAAGATGGTCCGCATACCTGCGAATGCCTGGTACATGAACAGGACTGCAAATCCACAGCGAACCCAGTTTTCGTGCGCGGGCATAATGGGCGCAATTTTGAACTGATAGGCCACCAGCGCGGCGACAGCACAACCGAACGAGAGCGTGTTGGCTGACGCTATATGTGAGTCGGTTTCTTCGGCCTGGAAAGTCATCCGGGCAATGTCATTGTATTGGGCGATCAGGGTCTCGCCGGCAACAGGATCGGGTTTTTTAGGCATGGGTTATGGCGGTAGGGGCGCGGTTACTACTCAGACACTCCAATCAATCTGTCATTGCGAGGGCGCTAGCCCGAAGCAATCCCGTCTAACCTGCAAACAATTGTTTGAATGAACACACGAGATTGCTCACCTGCCCAGACCGCAGGTACTGGGTCGTCGCCTGAGAAACGGCTCCTCGCAATGACAGGCTGAGTAGTTACGGGGCGCGCATGTTAGCGCCGGTTGCGCAGGAAGGTGGGAATATCCAGGTCTTCCTGGTAATTGGTCTGCGGCTTGAACTCAGGCTTGGGGGCGGGCGGCGGGGTTTGGACGACCGGCGCAGGCTGCGGGGCGCTGACGCTGACGTTTTCCACCGGGCGCGATTGCACCGGGACGCTGGCAGCCACCGGGCGCTGGTGTTCGCTGCGCTCGTTGCGCTCGCTGCGTTCGCTGCTATTGCGGTTCGTATTTATACTCATATTGCCGGTGATCGGGCGTTCGATCATGCGGCGCGGAATGCCGGCGCGTTCGAAACCGGTGGCGATCACGGTGATGCGGATCTCGTCGCCCATGTTCGGGTCGATGACCGCGCCGAAGATCATATTCACATCGGGGTGCGAGGTCTCGCGGATCATGGCGGCGGCCTGGTTGACTTCGAACAGGGTCATATTCGGGCCGCCGGTGACGTTGAACAGCACGCCGCGCGCGCCGTCGATGGTGATGTCGAGCAGTTGGCTGGAGATGGCCTGCTCGGCGGCGTTGCGGGCGCGGTCGTCGCCCGAAGCTTTGCCCACCGCCATCAGGGCCGCGCCGCCCTCGGACATGATCGTCTTCACGTCGGCAAAGTCCAGGTTGATCAAGCCGGGGACGGTGATCAACTCGGAGATGCCCTGGATGCCCTGGCGCAGCACATCGTCAGCCATCTTGAAGGCGTCTTGCAGGCTGGCTTTCTTATCCACGATTTGCAGCAGGCGGTCGTTGGGGATCACGATCAACGTGTCGGCGTGCTCTTTGAGCGCGTCCATGCCCGCTTCGGCGGAGGCCATGCGCTTGGCGCCCTCGAAGGTGAACGGACGGGTGACGACGCCGATGGTCAGCGCGCCGCATTCTTTGGCGATCTGGGCCACGATCGGGGCCGCGCCGGTGCCCGTCCCGCCGCCCAAACCGGCGGTGACGAAGACCATGTCCGCGCCTTTGAGCGCGTTGTAAAGATCCTCGGCCGATTCCTCGGCCGATTTGCGCCCTACGTCGGGGTTGCCGCCCGCGCCCAGGCCGCGCGTCAGCTTCTCGCCGATGCGCACCTTGATCGGCGACTTGGAAAGCAGCAGCGCCTGGGCGTCGGTGTTGATCGACATGAACTCAACGCCTTGAATGCCTTCCATGATCATGCGGTTGACGGCATTGCAGCCGCCGCCGCCCACGCCGATGACTTTGATACGGGCAAAAGCTTCCACAGATTTAGTTAGATCCATATTTACCTCCGAAGATGAGTGTCAATTTGCTGTTAAGTGTTGGTTCGAAATTTCTGTCAGATGTCATTGCGAGGGCGTTAGCCCGAAGCAATCTCGCCTAACCTGTAAACAATTGTTTGAATGAATACATGGGATTGCTTCGTCGCCTGGAGAACGGCTCCTCGCAATGACAGGATGAGAAAAGCTCACGGGAGCAGGCGTTTGAATAGGTTTTTGACAACAGTCCAATTTTGGCCTTCTCCTTTCGACGATTTGCCCTTTTTACGCGCGCCGTCGATCATGTGTACGGACTGCATGGCGGCCGCCCAGTAGAGCAGCCCCACGCTGGTGGAATACGCCGGGGAATTCAACCTGTCTGCCAGGCCCACCAGCTTTTCGGGCTGGGCGGTGCGCACCGGCATCCCCAGCACCCTGCTTGCCAACTGGCGCATGCCGGGCAGCAGGCTGCTGCCGCCGGTCAGCACCATGCCGGCGGGCAGCAGACCGTCGTAACCGGAGCGTTTGATCTCCTGCAAGGCCAGGTCGAAAATCTCTTCGACGCGCGCTTCGAGGATGTGGGCCATATCGCGGCGGCTGATGCGCACCGGCTGGTCTTCGCCAAACGGCTGGACGGTGAAGCTCTCGTCCATGCCGACTTCGGACTGGAGCGCGTTGCCGTGCTGCTTTTTGGCGTCTTCGGCCTTGTCCACCGGCAGGCGCATACCGTGCGCGATATCGGCCGTCAAGTGGTTGCCGCCTACGGCCAGCACCATGGTGTGCCACACGTCGCCGTTGACGTAAATCGCCAGGTCGGTCGTCCCGCCGCCGATGTCGCAAACGATTGCGCCCATCTGGCGCTCGGTGTCGGTCAGCACCACTTCGGCGGAAGCCAGCGGGTTGAGCACAAACTGTGCCACTTCCACGCCCGCCGCGCCCACCGCCTGGCGTAAATTCTCCACCGTCGCCATGGCCGCCGTGATGACGTGCGCTTCCACTTCCAGGCGGTAGCCGTGCATCCCGGTCGGCTGGTGGATGCCGTCCTGACCGTCCAGCGAAAAACCGCGTTGGATGACGTGGATGATCTCGCGGCTGTTGGGGATGGCCACGGTGCGGGCCGCTTCCATGGCGCGTTCGATGTCCGACATTTCGACGGTGTGGCCCGAAACGGCCACCATGCCCCGGCTGTTGACCGACGAGACGTGCGCCCCCGCCAGGCTGACCAGCGCCGATTCGATCTTCAACCCGGAGGTCTGCTCCGCCTGGGCCACGGAGCGCGCAATGGCCTGCGAGGCGGCGCTCAAGTCCACGATGACACCCTTGCGGATGCCTTCCGAAGGCTCGATGCCCACGCCCATAATGCGCAGGGTCTCGTCTGCTTCCACCCGGGCCACCAGGGTGCAGATTTTGGTTGTTCCAACGTCAATGCCGACTACAATATCATCCATGGTACCCTACCAGGAAAGATGCAGGATGAAAGCTGAAAGTTTTGTTTCATCTTTTATCCTTCATCTTTCATCTTTCATCATTTTGTTCGATAGAATGGCGCGTCGGGATATTCGACGCTAATTAATTGGGGCGTAATGCCGCGCTTAATCAGGTAGTCCACCATGCCCTGGTAGACCTGGAGTTTGGTGTTCACGTCGCCATGCGTATGGCCGAAATAAGCCTGCCAGCCGCGCGGGTCGGTCCAGCCCAGCCCGTAGCGTGGATCGTAAACCAGGCTGGAACCCTGGGGGACGTGCGGCGAAAGGATCATCAGCGCCGCAGCCATTTCCTCGCTCAAGAAGGGCCGCGCCCCGATGACCTGGGTCAAATCCACGTTGGCGGGGACGGGCGGCGCGCTAAGAGCGTTGATCGTCACCAGGCCCTCGACAAACCCGCGCGGCGGGAAGGCGTAGCCCTGCGCATCCACCCAGACGGTTTGGCCGTCCTGCTGCCAGGCGGCGATGGGCTGGCGCTCAGAAACCGTTACGACAACTTCTGCGGGCAGGTTGATTTCAACCCGGGCTGTGGCAATATCGGGGAAAGCAGCCAGGAGATTGTATTCGACTTGCGCCGGGTTGAGCATGGCGGCGGGCAGCCCCATTACTCCCAGTGCGCTTGAAATCTCGTCTGCGCTGACCCGGTTGTTGCCGATTACGTTGGCGCTGCTGACCGTGAAGTAGCTGTCGGAGGTGACGAAGTACAGCGCTGCGCCGCACAGCGCAACCAACAGGAACGAGATCCAGCGCGGGCCAAAGCTGATTTTGGGCATGGCCAGCGATGGAGCCTGTTTGCCCGCGCCGACCCGTCCGTAAGGGGCGCTCATGGCGATGTCGTAGCGGTTGCTGTGCAGGCCGGGTTTGGCCGCTTTCGCGGGAGCCGGCTTGCCGCGCGCGCCGCCCTGCGGCTTGGCCGGGACCAGGTGAAGGGAGCGCTGGTTGACCTTCGGTTTGGCGGGAGCAGGCTTGGGCCTGGCAATCGTCTTTTTGACGAGGCTCTCGCGTCGCTTCTGTTCATCTTCATGCCGCAGGCGGATGGCTTCGGCGCGGGTCATGGTCACGCGGTCGCGGCTCATGCGTCCCTCCGGTATTGGCGCACGCTGCGGTCACGCTCAGATTTGCGTTCCAGCGCCAGTTCGATCAAACGGTCCACCAGGGCGGCGTAGGGCAGGCCGCTGGCTTCCCACAGCTTGGGGTACATGCTGATGCTGGTAAAGCCCGGGATGGTGTTGATCTCGTTCAGGAAGATTTCCCCGCTATCGGGGTCGAGCAAGAAATCCACGCGGGCCATGCCGCAGCAGTCGACGGCTTTGTAGGCGCGCAGGGCAATCTCTTTGACTTGCGCAGTCTGGGCCGCGCTCAAATCGGCAGGGATGACCGGGCGGGAGC
>JBARBA010000008.1:0-6799 GCA_049792555.1 Anaerolineales bacterium | reverse complement strand
GTATAATAAAAGGGAGGCGTCCTATGGAACAGATCATTATTCAAGTGAAAAACAAGCGTAAAGCCCGCGCGTTGTTTAATTTCCTTGCTTCCCTGGATTTTGTTGAAGCCGTTTCCAGCGCGGATCTCCCCAAAGTGGAAAGCAGCGAACAGACCCGGACGGAGGACTTCTTTGCCCTGGCCGGGCTGTGGGCGGGCAGGGATGTCACGCTGGAAACAATTCGTGAGAAAGCCTGGCCGCAACGCCTATGATTCTGTGCGATACGAATATACTGATCGAATTTTATAAAGGCAACCCCAAAATTGTAGAAACGCTACAAAACATTGGCCCGTCGAACCTGGCAGTCAGCGCAGTGACGACGGGCGAATTATATTATGGGGCAAAAGATAAGCAAGAACTGCGTAAAATCCAGAAACACCTTTTGCTGCTGCAACAAATTCCATTGGATGAAGAAATTTCGGCGCATTTCATCAGCTTGTTGGGGGTTTATAGCTTGAGCCATAAACTGAGCATTCCAGATGCGCTCATCGCGGCAACAGCGCTCTCTCAAGAGTTGCCGCTCTACACGCTAAACGTCAAGGATTTTCGATTTATTTCCAAGCTCCAACTCTATCCTTGATAGGAAAGCAAGCAAACAAAGGTAATTTTTACTCTACTTAAAAAACCGCACACCCCACAGTTTACGGGGTGTGCGGTTTTTGTTTTATATTGACCGGATGCTAATTTTTCTCCAGGCACAGAGACAATACTTCTTTCAGGTTTTGCTGCAACTCATCCAGCGTGGCTCCCTGGGTATGCGCGCCGGGAATGCCGGGAATGGCGCCAACGTAGAGCTTTGTCTCCGGGTCGTATTCCACATAGGCTGTAAAAGTCAGGCTCATGGCTCATCTCCGTTGAATGCCAATATTTTTTATGATTATATACCCCTACCATCCAGTGAACAACGCTAAAAAATGGCGCTGGTCAAAGCATTGCTTCACAAGAAGGTCGTCGCTGGACAAGCGCAGGACTCAACTTTGAGCATCTACCGCATAACGAAGTAATAAAACAACAAACCAAAGCAGACAAAGATCAAAAGCCAGGTCCTCAGGCTTGCCAGGAAGCTTTTCCATTGCTCCTTGTTGAAAGTCAGCAGCTTGACCACGGCTTTCAGGTTGTTGAGAATATACGTCAGGTACGCGCTCAGGCAGGCAAAGAAGATCACAACGCTCCAGACGATGACCTGTCTGACCAGTTCCAGCGGCGGATCCATGACGCCGCCCAACCCCGGAATATTAAAGATGCTGACGCCAAAAGCCGTGACGTCGTATCCTTCGCAAAAGAAGGACGGCATGCCCAGCTTGTTGCCGATCAGGTAGGCGCAGTTCGTATAGGGTTTGAAGGTTTGCTGGGTAATCAGGTTGAACAGGAAGACGGCGGCGATGAGCAGGAGCGCGCCAACGATCAGGGGGCGATCCCAGATGGAACGGATCCCCGCCCATAGCTTGAGCAATAAAAGCTTGAAGACATTGTATGTTTTTCGGTTCTTGGCCATGTGCTGCTCCTTTGTGACGATCAGGGTTGCCTGCCAGCTTGCCGCTTGTGGGCCGCAGTCCATCCTATTCTAACGCCAAAATTATGCCATGCTGCCCAAAACAGGCAGGCGACAACTTCTTATCACCATTGATTTCGATGGTGAAGGGTAGGCACAACGTGGCGAAGAAAACCCAGGCATGGGTGGAGCTTGGGCCGCACATTGATTTGGGCCATCACCCAAGTGTGTAATTGACGCGAAAATGGATTCGGGTATAATCTTTCCACCGCTTCATATAAAAAAGCGCAACCGGCCCGTCTTTCCAAACCCCAAAGCCAAAGGATTTGCGCATGGACGCCCTGCCTGCTGACGTTCGCAGGGCTGCAAGCGGCTCCATGCCGATCCTGACGGTATCCATCCTGACCAGGGAGTCGATTTGATGAAATTTACCGCGTATAAAACTTTGCTTGTATTTTTGATTTGCGCGATTTTGCTCCCCGCCTGCCAGTCCCTGCCCAATTCACCCACAACTGCCACCGAGACGGCGACGCCGCCGGCGGCGGGCGCTGCCACCGCCTCGCCCGCGCCGCAAGCCACTGCCACCACACCACCCGCGCCGTTGCGCAGCCTGACGGTCTGCCTGGGCCAGGAACCCAATTCCCTCTATCCTTTTGACAGCATGAATTCGGCTGCCCGTAGCGTGCTCTCCGCCGTCTACGACGGGCCGATCGACGTATTCACCAACGGCTACCAGCCGGTCATCCTAACCACCATCCCAACGCTCAAGAATGGGGATATGCAGGTCAACGCCGTAACGGTCAAACGCGGCGACCCGGTCGTGGATGCGGAAGGCAATCCCGTCTCGTTGAGTGTGGGCGCGACAGTCTTTCCCAGCGGCTGCGACGATGAGACCTGTTCCGTCAAATATGACGGCAGCACGCCGCTCAAGATGGACCAAATGGTGGTCACCTTCCGTATGCTGCCGGACCTGCTCTGGTCGGACGGCAAGCCCCTGACGGCGGACGACTCGGTGTATGCCTTCAAGCTGGCTTCCGACCCGGCCACGCCCGGCTCGAAATATCTGATCGACCGCACCCAGAGCTACGAGGCCGGCGGCGACAAGACCACCGTCCAGTGGTGGGGCCTGCCCGGTTTCAGCGACCCGACCTATGCCGATAATTTCTGGTCGCCGCTCCCGCAGCATCTCTGGGGCCAAATGAAGCCAGCCGACCTCGCCAAAGCGGACGTGGCCAAGCGTCCCGCGCTGGGCTGGGGCGCGTACATTTTCACCGAATGGTCGCCGGGGCAGTATATCCGGCTTGAGAAAAACCCCAACTACTTCCGCGCTGCCAAAGGCTTCCCCAAATTCGACACCCTGGTCTTCCGTTTCATGAAAGACGCCGAAGCGGGCATCAGCGCCCTGATCGCCGGTCAATGCGACCTGTTGGATACCAGCCTGCGCCTGGATGGGCAGATGGACTTGTTGACCCAATTGCAACAAAACGACCAGGCCAAGGTGATTGTTTCAACCACCCCGCTGATCGAACGCCTGGATTTCGGCATTCAACAGGCATCCGGCAAGCGCCCCGACCTGTTTGGCGATGTCCGCACCCGACAGGGAATTGCCTTTTGCCTTGACCGCAAACAAGTGGTCGGCACGGTGCTCAACGGTTTGACCGTCGTCCCCGATTCGTTTGTCCCTGCCAACCACCCTCTTTACAATGACGCGATCGCAAAATATCCCTATGACCCGAATAAAGGCATGGCATTGTTGAACCAGGCCGGCTGGGTGGATGCCGATAAAGACCCGTCCACGCCGCGGACGGCCCTGAACGTCAAAGACGTGCCCAACGGGACTCCGCTCACGCTCAACTATTGGACGACGTCTGCGCTCCAGCGCCGTCAGGTCAGCGAAATACTCTCCAATTCGCTTTCCCAATGCGGCGTCCAGGTGAACGTTAAATATTACGACCAGAATGACTTTTATGCCCAGGGGTCGGTCGGGCCTTTGTTTGGGCGTCAATTTGACCTGGCCGAATACGCCATTGGCGTCAACGGCACACAGCCGCCGTGTTCATGGTTTATGAGTTCAGAGATCCCCACCAAAGACAATAACTGGGTCGGCGTAAACGTCAGCGCTTATTCCAACCCTGATTACAATGCCGCCTGCGCGCGCGCCATGCGCGTTTTGCCCGATAAACCTGAACAAAAGCAGGCATTTGATCAGGCGCAAGTTCTCTTCGCAAATGACCTGCCCAGCGTGCCACTCTATCAGCGCATCAAAGTTGCCGCCACCCGTAAAGACTTGTGTAATTTCAGCCTGGATTCGTTCTCGTTGAACGATTTATGGAATATCGAAGAAATAGACTTCGGTCCCGTTTGCGGGAACTGAACAGAATCCAGGCTCATGGGCCATCCATGCGCCTGGATTCTTAACAATTATGCCAGGAATAGTCTGACATTCGCCTTGACTGCGAAAATCGCTTATGCTATAGTAATTGATGTAGCCCCTTTCTCTTCGTCGCATATGTATCATCTCAATAATCGGTGGTTGAGCGGTGCCCTGAGTTTATCGAAGGGTGAAGCGGCGGTGTTATCCCGCCGCCGTGTTTCGACAAGCTCAACGACCTATCGAAACCACCATATAATAACAATTCTCCCAAAATACTGAGATGATACTCGCATATATCATGAAATAAACCCGATTGGAGGTGATGCCTGACGTACCAGTGAGGTAACTTCAATATTTCCTATTCAACAGTTTGTCACACTTTTCGGAGGAGAATTTCAATGATACAAAAACGCTTACTAACTGTTTTAAGTCTGATCATCATACTGGTCATGGCCTTAAGTGCCTGTGGCCCAAGTGCGCCTCCCGGCCAGGTTCCGCCTCGCCAGGCAGGCAAGGGTGGCTACCTCGATGAGATTGACGTTCAAAAAGTTGACAAAAATTCCGCCATTGCGCAGATCCAGGCGGGCACGATCAACCTGTTTTCCTTCAACATGGCTTCCACCGACTTCCCGGCCATCAAGCAATCGGGACTGAGCTACACATCCTCGTATGGCGGCAACTATTCGATCATGCTTAATCCGGCCAAATTCAAGGATACCACCGTCCTCAACCCGTTCTCGGATAAAAAGATCCGCGAGGCGATGAACTGGCTGATCGATCGCAATTACGTCAACCAGGAAATCTACGCCGGTGGTTCGCTGGCAAAATTCTTCCCCATCACTACACAGTTGGTGGATTACACCGGTATAGTAGATGTAGCCCGCGCCCTGGAAAGCAAATATGCTTTCAACCTCGACACAGCCAAGAAGGTAATTTCTGCTGAAATGACCACGCTTGGCGCTACAGCCGGCGCAGATGGCAAGTGGCAGTTCAACGGCAAGCCCGTCAGCCTGGCCTTCCTCATCCGCAGCGACGGCGACGGCACCCGCAAACCGATGGGCGATTATGTGGCGGGCCAACTCGAAAAGGTTGGTTTTACGGTTGATCGCCAGTACAAAAAATCATCCGAAGCCTCCCCCATCTGGATCGGCAGCGACCCGGTGGATGGCAAGTGGAATATGTACACCGCAGGCTGGATCAACCCCGGCCTGACGCGTGATGAGAAAGCCTCGTTCCAGCAAATGTATTTGCCCTCCAGCCAGCAGGGAATGTCGGTTTTCCTGGCGAACACAAGCGTTGATCCCGCCTTCCAAAAGGCCGGCGACGACCTGGCCAATGGTAATTTCACGACCACCGCTCAACGTCACGATTTGATGGTCAAGGCTCTAACGCTTTCCATGCAAGATTCCCTCCAGGTCTGGGTCATTGAACAGAAAAGCTATTCACCCTACCAGAGCAATCTCAATATCACTTACGATCTTGGCTCCGGTATCGAAGCCGCCCCAATGTATCCCTACAACCTGCGTTTTACGGATAAAGAAGGCGGCCAGATCAAGATCGGCACGAACGATCTGTTCACCGACCCGTGGAATTCGATTGGCGGCGATAACTATATCTGGGATACTGCCATCATGCACATGACCACTCAAGGCAGTGATGTGGCTGCATCTGGTGGTATCATGGGCGATCCATATACCGGTCTGGCCTGGCCGCAGCGCATTGCCACGGCGGAAGTGACGGCCCAGACCGGTCTGCCGGTCAGCAAGACCCTCGACTGGGTCACGTTGAAAACGGCCGACAAGATCGACGTCCCGGCCGATGCGTTGGTCGACTGGGATGCCAAGGCCCAGAAGTTTATTACTGCGAGCACCAAATTCCCGAATGGCACCACCGCCAAGATCAAGAGCGTCGTCACCTATCCTTCAGACCTGTTCGACACCGTCAAGTGGCATGATGGCAGTTCGCTGTCTGTTGCTGACTTTATCATGCCGACCATCCTGCTCTTTGATCGCGGCAGCAAGGATAGCCCCATCTACGACGAGGCTGCGGTACCATATCTGGATACCGTAAAGTCGTATTTCAAAGGTTTCCGCATCACATCCACCAATCCGTTAACGATTGAAAGCTACTCAGATCTTTACTACAGCGATGCAGAATTGGATGTTTCCAGCGGCTGGCCGACCTCGCCACTTGGTCTGAGCGGCGAAAACAGTTGGGACGTGCTCGCCATCTCGAACATGGCCGAAGCTGCCGGTCAGCTTGCTTACTCGTCAGACAAAGCTGACGCCAAGAAGATCGAGTGGATGAGTTGGATCGGCGGCCCGAGCCTGGATATCCTGGCCAAACACCTGGACGAGGCAATAGCCGCCGGAACCATCCCGTATGCTCCCACGCTTGGACAGTATATTACCGCAGATCAGGCGAAGGCGCGTTACAACAACCTCAAGGCTTGGTATGGCGTCCACAAACATTTCTATATTGGCACCGGGCCTTATTACATCGACCAGGTCTTCCTGACCGGGAAGACCGTTACGTTGAAAAACAATGGCTGGTTTACGGATGCTTCAGACCGTTGGGCCAAGTTTGCCAGTCCCAAGCTTGCCAGTGTTCAACTGGATGGCCCTGCCCAAGTCAAGATTGGCGATACGGCTACCTTTAAGGTTAGTGTGACATACAAAGGCAGTCCTTATCTCAGCGCTGACGTGAAACAGGTCAAATATTTGTTATATGATGCTACAGGCGCGGTACTAGCGACCGGTGAAGCCACCGCAGGTACCGGTGATGGGAACTATCAGGTCGTGCTTGGGCCTGATGTGACCTCGAAACTGGTCGCCGGCTCCTACAAGATCGAAGTGGCGGTTGTTCCGATCCCCGTCGCTATCCCGGCCTTTACC
>JBARBA010000007.1:0-4274 GCA_049792555.1 Anaerolineales bacterium | reverse complement strand
GCCAACGACTTCACACCGTAATGCTGGAGTGTGGGACGGTTGGCTTTAAGGATGGCAATTAAATCATCACGGGTAGAAATAAGCATACGAAAATTATACACCTTGTTCGACGACGGTCTACCTACCGGGCACGCGCTCCTGGAAGGGATAGAGAACGTCGAAGTAAAAAGCGGGAGGGTTAGCCACGCAACAACTCAGGGTGTTTTTCAGGCAGCCACTTGACCAGGAAATCGAACCCGCGCACACGGCTCTTGGAGCGGATCTTCCCCCGCCAGCGCGACCAGTTCTCCACCAGCCTTTTATAGCCGATCAAACGGATGATCTCCTCGTACGGAGCATACTCCAACAAACGGCGCGCCGCCCAGTCCTGGCCCAGCCGCCCCAGCGTCCGGCGGCCTTCCAGGATTTCGCAGAATTGCGCCTGGTCGAGATCGTAATCCCAGACGTAGGGGAGGCGTTGCGGAGTCGCTTGCATGGGTCGATTATATCGCACAGAACAAGAACTCCGAGATTTTTGAAATCTCGGAGTTCTGTGTTCGACGGTGTCTGTTCGGCGGCGGTCTACCCTAGCGGGCGCGCGTCCCGACCACCGCCCCACCCGAAGTCTCACAACTTCCTGATCTCTCTTTCTATCTTCGCGCTGGACCTCTTCAGTTTCTCAATGACCTTCTCCTTCAATTCAGGCGACGAATGGTCGTTGGATTGGGTGGTTTCTTTTTTCAGGATTACGCCCGCATTATCGCGGAATTCGCGATCAAACGCGTCGATTTCTTTCCCGATGATTTGTGTGTCATATTTAAATACCGTGTTTTTGTAGCCTCTTTCCCTGACTGCTTTTTCGCCGATGCACACCGCCCTGTTCCCGATAATCAACACATTTTTATCATTGGTGGAGGATACGATCTGGAAGTTGCGCGCGTCGCGATATTTTTCGATCACCTCGATCAAACGGGCATACCTCGGCAAGATGTTATTCTTGATCTCTTGCTTTGTGAGTTGCTTCGATTCGACTCGGACTTCATGAATATAGGGCGAAATAATTAATTTAATCTTGATGCCTGCCTCGAGCAGTTCAAGCAACTTTGCCCTCTCCTCGATCAATAGTTTCTTGTATATGTCATCGGTATCTTCGTTAAATATTTCGCCATCCGTTATCGCCAGGGACGATAAACTCGCCCTTTGCCGGATCACATAAGTCAACTTGTCCTGACCAACGTTGATTGTGTTTTCGAATTTTGTTAATTCATCCAGGATTAGTTTCGTCCTGTTTTTATAGGCATCAATCTCACTGCTGCCGGTGATTTCTATGTCCGGTTTGACCGTATTGTGTCCCAACTGCAAGAGCCATTTTCCAACGGCGACATGAATGGTATCCTTCACAGCGTAAGAGTCGAAAGCCTCATAAAGATGTCCCATGATATCGGTCTGTAAATCCTTCATGGACGAATCCTTGAGGATCAGGCAGCTTTTTCCCAACGCAAGCATATACCCAAGCTCCAGGGCAACATTCGGGTTGACATCCGCTCCGCGGATTTTCTCGAAAACCGCAATCGTATAACGCGAATTCTCCATGCAGAATTTAATGTGTTCCCACAGCAACTCATGGAATATTTCATCCCTTGCCAAAACCCCCCTTAATCCGTAATCCTTCAGGGTGCCCTTGATTGCCGTTTCAATTTCTTCGAACTCTTTGCTTTTGCCATACCGCATGATGATAAATACATTCTTGTTGGAGTCGACCTTGAAAGCGGCGCGCTTTGCTTGTCTTTCTTCTGACGGAGATGGCATACTTGACTTCTCTGGCTGTGATTCCATACTAAACCTTTCTGACTGTATGTCCGCTTTTGCTTACCAAGACATCCCATAGGGATCGTTCGGCCCGTTCGGCGGTGGTCCACCCTACCGGCGCACGTCCCGACCACCGCCCCCTTCCCTACTTCCTCGCCGCGTAATGCGTCTGCAAACTGCGGTACTTCAAATCCTTCTCCTTCAACGCCCGTATGCCCACCGCCGCCGCCGAAGCCGCCGAGAGCGTGGTAATCAACAGGATATTCATCTGGATCGCCGCCGCGCGGATTTCCTCGCCGTCGGCGTGCGCCTGCGCGCCCAGCGGCGTATTGATAATCAACTGCACCGCTCCCGAACGGATCAAATCCACCGTATTGGGCGAGCCAAGATGCACCTGGATGACCGATTCAGACAAAACGCCGGCGGTATTGAAAAACTTTGCCGTGCCGGGCGTGGCGTAAATCGTGAAGCCCAGGCGCGTCAGGTCGCGCGCAATCTTGAGCGCCGCGCCCTTGTCGAAATCGTTGACCGAGACCAGCACCGCGCCTTCGAGCGGCAAGCCCTGCCCGGCGGCCAGCTGGCTCTTGGCAAAAGCGTGCCCGAAGTGCGCCGCGTGGCCCATCACCTCACCCGTCGAACGCATCTCCGGCCCCAGGCGCGGGTCGGCCCCCGGCAGCTTGTTGAACGGCATGACCGCCTCCTTGACGAAGAACCCGTCCAGGCGCGGCTCTTCCAGCACGCCCAACTGCTCCAACGTGTTCCCGGCCATGATCTGCGCCGCCACGCGCGCCATCGAAAGCCCCGTGGCCTTGCTGGCATACGGCACGGTGCGCGAAGCGCGCGGGTTGACTTCCAGCACGTAGACAATATCGTCCTTCAACGCAAACTGCACGTTCATCAGACCATGCACGTCCAGCGCCATGCCCAACTGCTGGGTGTAATCGCGCAGCACGCCCAGATGGTACTCGCTGATCTTATAGGGCGGCAGCACGCAGGCCGAGTCGCCCGAATGGATACCGGCCTGCTCGATGTGCTGCATGATCGCGCCCACCACCACCTGGTGGCCGTCGCCCAGGGCGTCCACGTCGATTTCGAACGAGTCGTCCAGGAAGCGGTCGATCAACATCGGCTGGCCGGGCGCGGCGTCCATCGCATCGGCCACCACCGCCGCCAGTTCCGGTTCGCTGCCCACAATCGCCATCGCGCGCCCGCCCAGCACAAACGACGGGCGCACCAGCACCGGGTAGCCGATCTTCAAGGCAATCGCGCGCGCCTCGTCGTACGAACGCGCGATCCCGTTTTCGGGCTGGGGGATGTCCAGCTTGCGCAGCAGCGCCGCAAACAGCTTGCGGTCTTCGGCCAGGGCGATGGATTCGGGGGATGTCCCGATAATCGGCACCCCGGCTGCTTTGAGCGACTCCGCCAAATTGAGCGGCGTCTGCCCCCCAAACTGAACAATTACCCCGAATGGGCGTTCCGTTTCGACGACGTTTAACACATGCTCGAGCGTCAACGGCTCGAAGTACAGCCGGTCCGAGGTATCGTAATCGGTCGAGACCGTCTCGGGGTTGCAGTTGACCATGATCGTCTCGAAGCCCAGGTCGCGCAGCGCAAAGGCCGCCTGGCAACAGCAATAATCGAACTCGATGCCCTGCCCAATGCGGTTGGGTCCTCCCCCCAGGATCATAATCTTCTTCCGGTCGGTAACGCGCGCCTCGTCTTCACTCTCGTACGAACTGTACATATACGGCGTATGCGCCTCGAACTCGGCGGCGCAGGTATCCACGCGCAGGAAGGTCGGCAGCACGCCGAGTTGCTTGCGCAGGGCGCGCACGTCCAGCGCCGGCTTGCCGGTGATGCGGCCAATCTGCGCGTCGGAAAAGCCGTATTGTTTGGCGGTATGAAGTAAGTCGGCAGATGGGTCTTTAGCCAATTCCCCAATTTCCTGCTTGACCGCCTCGATTTCCGCCATTTGCGCCAAAAACCATAAGTCATAGCCTGTGGCTTCCGCAATCGTCTCCAGCGACATGCCCGCTTCGATGGCGCGGTAGACCTTGAACAGCCGGTCGGCCAACGGTTTGCGCAGGTCGTCGAGAGTCGGCATCGCAACGGCGGCGCGCTTCGGGCCGGAGCCGTCCAGCGCGTCCACGCCGATTTCCAGCGATTGCACGGCCTTTTGCAGCGCTTCGGGGAACGTGCGCCCGATGGCCAGCACCTCGCCGACAGATTTCATCTGCGGCCCCAGCGTGGGATCCACACCCAGGAATTTCTCGAAAGCCCAGCGCGGGATCTTGACGACGACGTAATCGATCGACGGCTCGAAGGCCGCCTTGGTGACGCCGGTGATGTCGTTGACAATCTGGTCGAGGGTGTAACCCGCCGCCACCAGCGCCGCGATCTTGGCAATCGGGAAACCCGTCGCCTTGCTCGCCAGCGCCGACGAGCGGCTAACGCGCGGGTTCATCTCGATGATGATGATGTTCCCG
>JBARBA010000006.1:0-2392 GCA_049792555.1 Anaerolineales bacterium | reverse complement strand
CCGACTTAAGTTTATCATTTCTCTTCCCCTTACCTTCGTTGACGCGCATCCCGTTTCGCGCGGAGATGGGCAACTCTCTGCTCATGCTTCGATGCGTGCTCAATCCTTGCCGGTGATATCTTTCGGGTGCACAACGGACACCGCAGGCTGGGCGGCGTGAGGGGTTGGCTGCTGGCTTTCTTGCCGCCCATTTCAGATTCAATCCAGGAACAAAGTCAGGATGTCCCCGCCCTGGTTCATGCCCAGGCACGTCGGACGGTGGTATCGAACGCGGCCGGAGCGTCGCGCAAACGGTTCTCCTTGGACGTTTGGAGTGATCTGTAAAGTGAGCGCAGCGACAGGTTGTTGGCCCAAATGATTTCGTGGCGAAATTGTTGCGATGTCAGGGACCATCTCCGCCACGACACGGATCTTTTCAACACACCTCTTTGCCATCGAACAACGCGCCCGACAATGTAGCCGCGTCAGGGGCGGCAATTTTGTGGGTTGCGCAGGTTGATTTGATTTAGCGCCGTCGGGAGCAGAATATGCCGCACCGCCGGGGCTGAGATTTTTCGGATTTGGTTTCTGCAGAGATGTCGCGCCTGACGGCGCTGGCCGACTGAGACCGTGAGAATGTATCAAGCGCCGAGTCCTGTGTGCGCGGAAACGGACTATCAGCGTGGAGCATTTGGTTGTGAACCTCGCCGAGTGACCTCATTCGCACTCTGCCAAAGAAATGACCATTTGCACGTAAAGCAAGGTCTTTGACGGGCACGCGTTCCGGCGGGTCGACCATTGCGGGTTGAAATTGTAAATCCAGAATTCGTCCAATTACCGGGCAGGATGTAAAGCGAGCGGTGTGCACCAGGTTGTACCGATAGTCGAAGGCCTTCAGCTTGGAGTAATCCAATTGGGCTTTTGGTCACAGACGTCAGTTTGCGCCAACTCGTTCTGCTGTGGCCGATTTGCGCCGGCTGACGCAACAGTTCGGGCAACCGCATCATATCCAGACCGATTTGCCGCCGCACGGTCCAACCTTGGGGGCTGACGAATTCAACTGGCCAGTGTGAGGTTGGGCCGGGCAGCTACACTTCTTGAAATTTTACCTTCGCAGGGACTGCTTCACGTTCCAGACGTGAACACTTGCTCAGAGTGAACACCCCGGCGCCATGCCGGGTTGCGAAATCGTGCTGGGTCAATGGGCTTTGGTGGAAATGCGCCAGCAATCCCTGCCGCTGGTTAGAATACCCATGGCGCCTTCCAGACCCAGTTTTTAATGAATCCGTGCCGCCATCATTCCAGATCCAGTGCCGAAAACCAGAGCTGGCCCTCAGACACATACGGTGGATAGGCGCGGTCCAAATGTTCCTCCCCGAGGGCGATACCGGCAAACATCCACTACATGATTCAAGCAGTGCTCTCAAGTGGACACCACGAACCCTTTGGCGTTACCACGAAACAGTCGCGATAGTTTTCTTCGACCAGGCTCAGGGAGGCAAAAGGGCCCGAACGGCGCGGAAGATGTTCTGTCCGTTTTTTCCTCCAATTGAGTTGTCGTCGCCTCCTTTACCCCACGAGTAAGTCTGTGTACCCCAAGCATTAAGTTGAAATGCGCTTGGACTATCCTTTTGACTCTCCCACCGGACGTGGCCATCCGGGAAACAAGCGTTCATCCCGATATTCCCTGACTGGAATGGGAAATTATCATATCCCTGTGTTTGATCGGTAAAAATGCATTTCTTCTGATCCAGTTCACCCATCGATGTGGCGGGTTTGGGCCGGTAAAGACCGCCACCCGCATATTCCTGGTTTCTTGATTGGAGAAAATAGTCATAACCTATCCGGATATAACCGGGATTGTTGCCAGCCTCACTGGGTTGAGTATTATACGATGGCCACGAATAGGGCTTATTAACATAATAATTGTACGTCATGTTCTTGCCGATGACTCCCGCGCCAACCGGGGTATAAAATACTTTGGGATTGGCAATGTCTTTGTCACCCCATAGCACGCCGAGATTCCACCAGCCATCTGGCTCAGGCGGATTAACCGTAGAAGACATAGTGTTACCCGAGCTCAAGCGCGCTATTTCATGGGTTTCCCAAGCTGAAGCGGGAGTCCCGGTGGTAGCCAACTTGTTATTTGTGGCAATTCCTTTCCAATTGATCGGCAACGGCTGATTATGGTGATCACCCGGGTACATCGTCCAACCTTCGCCAAGCTGCTTCTCGTTGCTGGCGTCAGCGACTCGCAAGGCCCTTTGCTTCGCCGACGACAATGCCGGCAACAGCATCGCGGCCAGAATGGCAATGATGGCAATCACCACCAGCAACTCAATCAGGGTGAACCCCTTGCGCAATGAACACTGACGCCATTGGGCGGCCCGTTTTGCGCCGTTTCGGGTGATTC
>JBARBA010000005.1:0-10560 GCA_049792555.1 Anaerolineales bacterium | reverse complement strand
GTCGGGATTAATCCCGACATACGGGTCGGGGTAGATTATGGAGATTCCCAAAGAGCCATTCTTTTTGCACATTATGACACAAACAAAGAGGCTGCGGCATTACAAAGCATAAACAACGCTATGCGCTGGTGCGGATATGAACGATATCGCCGTCCTTGACGATGTACTCTTTACCCTCCAGCCGGAACTTGCCTTTGGCTTTGCACTCGGCCATGCTGCCGAGCGTCACCAGATCGTCATAGGCCACTACTTCGGCGCGGATGAAGCCGTGCGCAATATCCGTATGGATTTCGGCGGCCGCTTCGACGGCGCTGGCGCTGCGGCGCGTCGTCCAGGCGCGCACCTCGTCTTCGCCGACGGTGAAGAAAGATTGCAAGCCGAGCAGGTCATACGACAGGCGGATCATGCGGTTCAGCGCGGGTTCTTCGATGCCGTATTCGGCCATGAAGACCTGGGCGTCTTCCGCCGGAAGCTGCGAGATTTCCATCTCCAGTTTGGCCGGCAGCGCCACCGAGGGGTGGTCGAGGCTGATGGTTGGGGCCTTCTGGCCCTCTCCCAGGTTGAAAACCGTCAGCACGCGCTTGCGCGTCAACAGGGCAAAGCTGGAAAGTTCCCTGGCTTCGTCGGCGGAGTATTCCAGGTCGCGCAGGGGTTTGTTCTCGTTCAGCGTCTCGTGCAGGCGGGTGAAAAGCGCGGTCTGGCGCTCGTTAATGGTCTTGTCGGTGCCGCCCTTTTTGCGCTCCTCGGTCAGTTTTTCGAGCCTGCGTTCGACGGCGATCAGGTCGTTCAGCAGCAGTTCCGTCAGCATGGCATCGGCGTCCCGCGCCGGGTCTATCGATCCGGCGGGGTGCGGGATGTTGTCATCCTCGAAGGCGCGCACCACGTTGATGAAGGCGTCCATCTGCCCGAGGGTGTTGAGCAAAGTCCCCGAGATGCTGCCCTTCGAGTTGCCTTCCAGGCCGGCGATGTCGGCATAGGTCACCTTGGCGTAGATCGTCTTCCGAGGCTTGAACATGCCCGAAAGCTTGTCTACGCGCGGGTCGGGGACGTCGACCACGCCGGTATGGACTTCGATGCGCCCGGCGGAGGCGGTGGTGGGGG
This sequence comes from Anaerolineales bacterium, assembly GCA_049792555.1. Taxonomy (GTDB): domain Bacteria; phylum Chloroflexota; class Anaerolineae; order Anaerolineales; family Villigracilaceae; genus UBA5195. The sequence continues at coordinate 9,459 of JBARBA010000005.1, read as the reverse complement.
TATTGCTGCGCGTCAGCGCATTATAGAGTGTGGTTTTTCCAGATTGGGGGAGACCGATAATTCCTAGTTTCATCTTGACCTTATCGTTGGGAGTGGTATACTTTGGCCTGCAAAATTTGCCGGAGTGGCGGAATTGGCAGACGCGCGCGACTCAAAATCGCGTTCCGTGAGGAATGAGGGTTCAAGTCCCTCCTTCGGCACTACAAGATTATACCCTTAAAGGTTAGCCAAAAATGTCCTCCCAATTCGGGAGGACATTTTTGGTATTGGGAGAGAATGCGAAAGAGCGTGTAATTCCGGCGGTTTCCCTATATAATTGTGTCAATTCGTTTTTGCCCGCACAACCGATTTTTGGAAAGATCACCCACGATGCCAATGCAGAGGAGCAATCTATGACGACAGCAGCACTAGAAAATGTCCTGGCGGTTATTATGGGCGGAGGACGCGGCGCGCGCCTCTACCCGCTTACCAAACTACGCGCCAAACCGGCCGTGCCGATTGCAGGAAAATACCGCCTGATCGATATACCGATCAGCAACTGCATCAACTCGGGCATTTACCGTATCGCCGTGCTGACCCAGTTTCACTCCGTCTCGCTCAACCGGCATGTCATGCGCACCTACCGCTTTGACAATTTCCATAGCGGTTTTGTGCAGATACTGGCCGCCGAGCAGACCCTGCAAAGCGACGACTGGTACCAGGGCACCGCCGACGCCGTCCGCAAGCAGATCCGCGAGATTGTCGCTTCGGATGCGGCGTATGTGCTGATCCTGGCGGGCGATCACCTTTACCGTATGGATTACGCCGCCATGGCGCATTACCACTTGGAAAAGAACGCCGACGTCACCGTCGCCGTCCAGCCTGTTTCGGCGCACGAAGCCAGCAGTTTGGGAATCTTGAAGAGCAGCGCAGACGGGCGCATTGCCGCTTTCGTGGAGAAGCCCAAGGACCCCAAGGTGCAGGCGCAGTTCGTCAGCCGCGACGACCCCCAGCGTCCCTTCCTCGGCTCGATGGGCATTTATATGTTCAAGACCGATGTGTTGATCGATATGTTGACCAGCTTCCCCGACCACGACGATTTCGGCGGCGATGTCATTCCCAGCGCCATCCGCACCCACGCTGTATATGGGTACAACTTCGACGGTTATTGGCGCGACATCGGGACCATCCGCGCCTTTTACGAAACCAACCTTGAATTGACCCGCTCCGATGCGCCCTTTAACTTCTTCGACGCGGAACGGCCCATTTACACCAACCCGCGCGTCTTGCCCGCCGCATCGGTGCATGATAGCGTGCTCAAAGATGTCCAGCTTTCAGAGGGTTGTATCGTTGCCAGGGCGAAAATCACCCGCTCGATTATCGGTATCCGCAGCCAGATTGGGCCGGGCACAACCATTAAAGATACCGTCATGATGGGCGCGGACTATTACTCCCTCCCATCAATGCGGGGCAATGTGCCCATCGGCATCGGCCCGAGCTGCACCATCGAAGGCGCCATCCTGGATAAGAACGTGCGCATCGGCGAGGGCGTAGTGATCAAACCCTTCCCGCGCGGCACCGAGATCGACGCGGGCACCTGGGTGGTGCAGGATGGAATTGTCGTCATTCCGAAAGACACCACGATTTTGCCCAACACGCACATCGAACCGGAATAGACCAACTGCCACAGGGGATTGTTTCTCTGTGGCAGCAAATTTTTTATGGAGTAAATCATGCCCAAACCGCAAGCGTCTGTCCAACAAGTGGACGAAAACCAGCGTTGGCATACGCTCTCCTCAAAAGAAGTATTGGAGCGTTTGGGGGTTGCCGAACATGGCCTAAATTCTGAAGAAGTCAAAGAGCGCCTCGAACAATACGGCCCGAACCAACTGACCGAGGCCCCGCGCCCCGGTTTCTGGGCGTTGCTCTGGGCGCAGCTTAACAATTTCGTCGTCATCTTGCTGATCGTCGCTTCGGTGATCTCGATCCTGCTGGGCGAAACGGTGGACGCGCTCGCCATTATGACGATTGTCGTCCTGAACGCCATCCTGGGCATCGTCCAGGAGCAGCGCGCCGAGCAGGCGCTGGCGGCGCTGCGCAAGCTGGCCGCGCCCGAAGCCCACGTCCTGCGCGACGGCGAGCGCATCACCGTCCCCTCCGGCGAACTCGTCCCCGGCGACATCGTGTACCTCGAAGCGGGCAACTTCGTCCCGGCGGACGCGCGCCTGCTCGAAACGGTCAACATGCAGGTGGAGGAAGCCTCCTTAACCGGCGAGTCGCTGCCGGTGCAGAAAAACGCCACGCTCGCGCTGGCAGAAAACATCCCGCTGGGCGACCGCAAGAACACGGCCTTCATGGGCACCCTCGTCACCTACGGGCGCGGGCGCGGCGTGGTCATCGGCACGGGCATGCGCACCCAGCTTGGGCTGATCGCCGCCATGCTGCAAACCGTCGAAGACGAGGAAACGCCGCTCCAGCGCCGTCTCGACGAGTTGGGCAAAACCCTGAGCATCGGCGCGCTGGTCCTGGTGGGCATCGTCTTCCTGGTGGCCATCCTCCACGAAACCGAAATCGGCCAGCTTTTTAGCGCCCCGTTGGCGTACTTTGGCGCGTATGCCAAAGCGCTTACGGATGCGTTCCTGATCTCCGTCAGCCTGGCGATTGCCGCCGTGCCCGAAGGCCTGCCCGCCGTCGTCACCATCAGCCTGGCGCTGGGGATGCAGGAAATGATCCGCCGCCACGCGCTGATCCGCAAACTTTCCTCGGTCGAGACGCTCGGCTCGGCCACCGTCATCTGCTCGGACAAGACCGGGACGCTGACCCAGAACCAGATGACCGTCACCCGGCTGTGGGCGGGTGGGCAGCTCATTAACGTTACCGGGACCGGATACGCTCCGAAAGGCAATTTCCTGGCTGACGGGAAACCCGCCAACCTGAAGAAATTCCCCGCCATCCTGACGACCCTGTGGCTGGGGGTGATCAACAATGACGCCGAAATCCAGGCTACAGAAGACGTCTACCGTGTGGTCGGCGACCCGACCGAAGCGGCCCTGCTCGTGGCGGCCACCAAAGCCGACATCATCCACGAAGAACTGGATATTGCCTACCCGCGCAGGAACGAAGTGCCCTTCGATTCAGAGCGCAAGCGCATGATTACCGTCCACCACATCCACGCGCCAAAGCGCGAGGACGCCTCGCCTTTTGACAGCGACAAGCAGCGCGATTGGCATGTGATTGCCGTCAAAGGCGCGCCGGACGTGGTGCTCGATTTATGCAAGTATTACCAGACTGCCGCGAATAAATCCGCCCCGCTGAACGCCATTGCTTACCAGCGCATTTTGGATGCCAACGACGCCATGACCAAAGACGCCCTGCGCGCATTGGGCGTGGCCTATCGCGTGTTGCCCAAAATGTCGGAAGCGATGAGCACCGCCAAAATGGAAGAAGACCTGGTCTTCGTGGGCCTGATCGGCATGATCGACCCGGCGCGCGAGGAAGTCAAACCGGCCCTGTCCACCGCCGCCCACGCGGGCATCCGCACCGTGATGATTACGGGCGATTATCCCGCCACAGCGCGCGCCATCGCCGAGGAGATCGGCCTGTTGCGTCCCGGCAAAAAGGTGTTGACCGGCGCGGAACTCGACGCAATGGACGACGCGCAGTTGAACGCCGTCATCGAAGATACCGACGTGTTTGCGCGCGTCTCGCCCGAACACAAGATGCGCATCGTGGACGCGCTGCAAGCCAACGGCGAGGTGGTGGCCATGACCGGCGACGGCGTCAACGACGCCCCGGCCATCAAGCGCGCCGACATCGGCGTGGCGATGGGCATCACCGGCACCGACGTGGCCAAAGAAACCGCCGACATGGTGCTGACCGACGACAACTACGCCAGCATCGTCTCGGCCGTCATGCAGGGGCGCATCATCTACGGCAACATCCGCAAGTTTGTCTTTTTCCTGCTCTCGTCGAACGTGGCCGAGATCATGGTCATCTTCCTGGCGACGCTGGCCGGGCTGCCGCCGCCGCTGACGGCCATCCAACTTCTGTGGCTCAACCTGATTACCGACGGCGCGCCCGCCCTGGCGCTGGCCCTGGAAAAGGGCGACCCCGACGTGATGGAGCGCAAACCGCGCCCGCGCAAGGAGCCGATCATCAACGCCGCGATGCGCCTGGGCATCGTCATCCAGACCATTGTCCAGACCGGGGCCGTGCTGAGCGCTTTCGCGCTGGGCCTGCTTTGGGAACTGACCGCGATGGGACACGCTGCGCCGCAAGGCATGAATCCGCTCGCGTTCCTGCTCGGTTTCGACTGGCGCAGCGTGGAAATGAATGCTGGCATGTATGGCAATGCTGTGCATACCGCCGAGACGATGGCCTTCATCACGCTTTCGCTGTGCGAACTCTTGCGCGCCTACACCGTGCGCTCCGAGCGCGCCTCGCTCTTCAGCATCGGCGTTTTCTCGAACAAGTGGATGCAGTACGCCGTAGGCGCTTCGATTGGTTTGCTGCTGCTGGTGTGTATTGTGCCGTTTTTGCAGATCGTCTTCAACACGCACTGGCTGTCCATGCGCGAGTGGGCGGTGGTGTTGAGCCTGTCGTTGATCCCGGCGGTGGCGGAGGAAGCGACCAAAATGTTTTTGCGGAGGAGCAGGGGGTAGAGTAATGCGTATTGCGTAATGCGTAAAAGCAGAAGACCTCCGAGATTTCGCAAATCTCGGAGGTCTTTTTACAAACCCATCGGCTCAACCCGGCGCGTTCAGCGCTATCTCAGTTTATGCTATTGATGACACGACCCGCCGAATTCCACAATCAAGTGATTAACCTGGTCTCTCGAGTAGGTAAGGGATGATGATCCAAACGCTGGGCTTGGCGTGCGGGCCCAGTCTTCCGTCTCACTACACGCGCAGGATGTGTCTGTACATAAACAGGCGTCATTGAGCCATGATTTGCCCTTTTTTCCTTCTTCTTTCCGGCTCCAACTGCACATCGCATACTGATATTGAGTTGCTGATGGCGCGATCGTTGGCGGTTCCGTAGGAGTGGAAATCATCGTATCGGCAGGCGTTGGTGTATCCGCCAAAATGGGAGCATCAGTAGGAGTGGGTGTGTTGGCCGGAGTGGGCATGTCGGTAAACGTGGGAGTTGAGGTCCCTGTTGCCATATACCCGGATGAAATAAGCTGCGTTAAAGCCAGACAGGCAATAATGACCGCTACTGTGCCAATAATGACACCGATATATTTTGCTCCCAACTTACGAGGCTTTTCCTCCGGTTCTTTTTTCCCGGCCATGACAGGTGATTCTGTTTCCACAGGTTTCTCTGGGGCAAGTTGACCTGTTGTTGCCGGAACATCATTCTGACCGTCAATAATGCTCTCTTTTGGAACATTGTCACCGTCAATTATATTTTTTGTTTCATCAGGCTTTAGCTGTTCCTGCGGTTCTTTTTTCTCGTCCATGACAGGCGGCTTTGCTTCCGCAGGTTTTTCCGGGGTCAGTTGGGCTGTTGACGCCGAAGCATCATTCTGGTTACCAATAATGATGTTCCCTGAAACATTGCCACCGACTTTCGCTGCTTGAACAAGTACAGTGATTGGGATTGATACCAAGGCTAATGAACTACTTTCTTTTTTCTCAGTTTCAATCGCTGTTGTTCTTAAAGTTCGAGTAGCAAGACTAACTTCATCCTTAAGCACCTCAAGGTTCAAAAGGAGCTTTCCTGCTTTCTTCGGAATGGCTATAAACGTACAAACTCCAGAATCCCCTTCTGGTGGAACATTAATTTTCTTCTGTTGTATTGACGGGCTGAATTCATGAGCAACGAGTCTCAGAGAAATTCCTACTGGAAGAATTTGACCATTTTCAATTGGAAATTCAATTTCCAGCCCTTTCGTTTTCACATTATCTTCATCGAGAAGAACTTCTTCATCAATAGAACTGACAACAGATATGATATTTTTTGATTCAAGCCGCCTTATCCAAACAAACAATGATGCAGGCACACCTACACATACTTCTTTCTCGATTGCAGCTTCTAAAACTCTCTCCTGCGAGTCTATAACTTTCTTAAATTGAGAACCAGAATAACTTGGCGATGTCAGTGCTTTCTCTTCGACAACTTCGCGTTCTGGTTCTTTTTCCCCGTCTATGACCGGGTGCTTTATTTCCGCCGGTTTCTCTGGAGTTGGCGGAATTGTTGACGCCTGAACAGTATTTTCATTGCCAATGGTGATATTCCCCCCAACATTGCCACCGACGTTCACAAATATGTTTTGCGTCTGCGCCGGCTTTAACTCTTCCACCGGGCCTAGTCCTGCCTCGTTCGGTTTTGGCAGTTTCACGGCTGCGCGTTGCAGTTGCGCCGCGCGTGAATGAAGCGATTCCATCAGTTTGAGATACCCGCCGCGCCGGAACAAATCCACCCATTGCCGGATTTGCAATTGTGCAGGGACCTCACACTCTTCCAACCGCACAGGAATGACAAAAATCTCGTCCTGGGGTTTTAGCGCAGCTTCATCAAGCGCAATTTCAACTTCTTTTTGACGAAATCCACTTGAATTACACTGCCTGGAAAGGCAAACGATAATGACATCGTTTTCACGCACCGCCTTGCGGATTTCATACTCCCAATTTGCCCCTCCGAGCAATTTCTTCTCGTCGAACCATACATCCACGCCATCTCTTTTGAGACGGTTATGCAGTTTATGCACGTTTTCATGATCTTGGTGAGAATAGCACAGGAATACTTTAAGAGAGCGTTTTTCTTCAGGCATAGGGGGCTCCCCGACAATAATGGTGAATGGATGAAGAAGATTATACAGTATGTTCAAAAAATAGCGACAAGGATGGATGATTTGATGGTCTTTTGTAAGGACTTGTTCATCATCGCGCCTGCAAGATATTTCCGCTTGCCCCCAGCGCGGATTTGCCCTACAATAAGAGCAATATCCGTCGCAAGGGAAAAGGTGAAGCACATGACCAAGAAAAAGGACGAAACGCCAAAAAGTATCTCCATTCAAGGAGACGTGATCGGTTCGGCCGTCATCCTGGGGGACAACAACCAGATTACCATCACTGCCTACAAACAATCTCTCCTGTTCAACATCAAAGCGCCGCCGCTCATTTTTGCCGGGCGCACCGCCGAGTTGGAAGAACTGTTGGCAAACTTCCGGCGCGGGACTTTGATCAACGGGCTGACCGGCGGCGGCGGGATCGGCAAGACGGCGCTGGCGCGGCTGCTGGCCCAGTGCCTTGCCGAGCGTTATCCCGATGGACGTATTGAAATCGATCTATACGGCGCGCCGCATTCAGGGCAAAAGCGCCTGACGCCCGCCGAAGCCATGCGTATCATCCTCGCGCCTTTTTACCCCGGAGAGAAACTGCCGGATGACGACAACACATTACAGAATCAATATGCCAGCACCTTCAACGGAAAGCGCGCCTTGCTGCTGTTGGATAATGCATACGACGCTTCGCAGGTGCGCCCGCTCTTGCTGCCGGACCCTTCTGCCGTGATCGTCACATCGCGCGCCAATTTCAGCCTGACGGAATTCGGCCTGTACCCGCTGCGCTTGAACGTCCTGAACGTCGCAGAAGCGCGCGACCTGCTGAAAAAGAGCGCCCCGCGCCTGAAATCCGTCTCTGATGAACTCATCGACGCGCTGGCAAAAGCCTGCGGCTATTTGCCGCTGGCCTTGAAGATTGCCGCGGGCGTCTTCCAGGAACGCATCGATTGGAGCATCGAGACTTTAAACAAGAAGCTCACCAATGAACGCACCCGCTTGGCGAATTTGAAACAGTCGCCCGGCGACCCCGACCTGGACGTGGAAGCCTCGCTCTCGCTGTCATATGCACAGCTGGCGGACGAGATGAAACGGCGCTTGCGGTTGCTGGGCATCTTCCCTGCGCCGTTCGACCTGCCTGCGTTGAGCGCCGTGTGGGACGAACCCCTTGAAACCTGCGACGGGGCCTTCGGGCAATTGCTGCGCTTAAGCCTGGTGGACGCCTTGCCGCAGGAGATGTTTCCTTACAAACTGCACGACCTGACACGCCTGTATGCCGAAGGGCTGCTGCGCGCGCAAGCCGACGAATGGGATGCCGCCATCCAGCGTCATGCCGATACTTTCCTTGAACAAGGCTGGCAAGCCGACCAGCTTTACTTGCAAGGTGGCGAGCATATTATCGAAGGCGTGCGCCGCTTCGACTCGCTTTGGCCGCACCTGCAAGCCGCCTGCGAACGCAGCCTGCAAAACGCAAGCGAGCCTTTGGCCGACCGCTGGTTGAGCGATTTCCCCGGAAAAATGCCTTACACTCTCGACCTGCGCCTACCGTCGCGCCAGAGAATTCCGCTGCTCGAAAATGCCCTGGCCGCCGCCCGCCGCTTGAAGGATCAGTATTACGAAGGCATCCACCTCGGCAACCTGGGGATTGCTTACGATGACCTCGGTGAGCCGCGCCAGGCAATTGCGTTTTACGAACAGCATCTCGTCATCGCTCGCAAAACCGGCGACAAACGCGGCGAAGGGGCTGACCTCGGCAACCTGGGGGTGGCCTACGACACTTTGGGTGATCTACGCCGGGCGATTGAATATCACGAACAAGCACTGGCCATCCACCGCGAAATTGGTTACAAACGCGGCGAAGGTCAGAATCTCGGCAACCTAGCGAGTGCCTACATAGACCTCGGCGAACCACGCCGGGCGATTGAATTCTACGAACAGCGTTTGGTCATCGCCCGCGAAATTGGCGACAAACGTGGCGAAGGAAGTGGTCTCGGCAATCTGGGGCTGGCCTATACCAATCTGGGCGAGCCGCGCCGGGCAATTGAATATCACGAACGAGCCCTGGTCATCGCCCGCGAAATCCGTGATAAATACGGCGAAGGGCAATATCTTGGCAACTTGGGACTGGCCTACGCCGCCTTAGGCAAGCTGCGACGGGCGATTGAATTTCATGAACAATATCTCGCTATCGCCTGCGAAATTGGAGATAGGTGCGACGAAGGTAAAGCCCTCGGCAACCTGGGATTGGCCTACGCCGCCCTCGGTAAGCCGCATCGCGCAATGGAATATAACGAACAATCTTTGGCTATCGCCCGCGAAATTGGCGACAAGCGGGGCGAAGCCAAGGCCTGCTGGAACATGGGCGAACTGCTCGAAGCACAAGGCGAGTTCAAGCACGCCGCCGAATCGATGAAGGTGTGCGTTGATTACCTGCGCGCCATCGGGCATTCGCAAGCCGAAGAGCTGGCGAAACAGGTCGAAGAAGTGCGCAAGAAGGGGGAAGAGCAGCCGCCAAAGGCGGCTTTGTAGAAATAGCCCGGACGTTCTACGTCCGGGGCGGGGCCAAAGGGCGATAAATCTCTGAAAAACGGTGTTTTTCTTAGCGCGGGAGATGCCGACCCGCAGAATTTGCCCATTAAACGGGCATTTTCTACCCGCTGCGCCGCCCGGACGTGGAACGATACTGTTGGCGAATT
>JBARBA010000004.1:0-13589 GCA_049792555.1 Anaerolineales bacterium | reverse complement strand
TGTCACCACACTTAAGCGTGGTGGGCAATCGGGACACGGAATACACGGGAGAACACGGAAAAACCCCCCTTAAAAAACTAGCAGAATCCGTGTAACTCCGTGTAATCCGTGTCCAAATCGTTCTTTTTGTGCCTTCAAAAGGTCTCCACAGTTAAGTGCGGTCTCACCTACATGCCCGCCAGGGTATAAAACTTCAAAAAAATCTGTGGAAATCCGCTTAATCCGCGCTCATCCGCGTTCTATTAATATCGAACAGCCTGAAAAGAAAACGGTCAGGCGCCGTTTTGTTGTACAATAAAAACGTATTATCTCAATAACCGGTGGTTGAGTAGGCGGCGGTGATGTCCCGCCGCCGTATCGAAACCACCTGCCAACAACAATTCCCCAAAATATTGAGATGATATGTAAAAACAGTTTTACAGCAGCAAGCGCCATTGCCATGCGCCGACGCAAGGAGCACGATATGTTACAACACATCACCATAGAGACGCCAAACGCCAAACGGCTTAAGCCACTGCTGAAATCGGTCATCGCCAACGAATTGTACGATATCGAGCATGGCATCCAGTTGACGCGCGCCAAACTCGAAGCCTTTGAAAAACAATACCAGATGAGCACCGCCGAGTTCCTGCGCCGCTTCACGTCCGATGACCTGGGCGAAACGCTGGATTTCATCGAATGGCAGGGCGAAACCAAAATGCTGGCATTGCTCGAAGAGAAAAAAGCCGCCTTCACGGGAGCGCAGGTGAAATGAGCTTGCCGGGGGGAATAACAGGGAGGATACAAGCGCAACGAGGTTGGGCTTCCTCCCGCCTACCCCAAATCCACAAGCGGACGAGTGCTCGACAACAATAATCAGGAGAAACAAACCATGCCGATCTTATCGATGTTTTATGGAATTATCATCCGCATATACTTTGCAGACAATAAACAACATCACGTTCCACACATCCATGCAGAGTATGCGGACGACAAAGCCGTATTCAGCATTGCAGATGGAACCATCCTGGCCGGGGGATTTTCCAACAGCAAGGCCCGCCTTGTGCAGGCATGGATTGAAATTCACCGCGAAGAACTCAACGCCGACTGGCAACTGGCGGTGAACGGTGAAGAAGTGTTCAAGATCGAACCTTTGAAATAGGAGCGCGACATGAATCCTTACGTCAAATCCGTCAACCCACTGGACAACTACAAACTGGCGCTGACCTTCGAAAACGGCGAACAACGTATTTTCGACTTGCGACCTTATTTGAAGCTGGGTGTCTTTGCGCGACTGGAAAACCCGGCCCTGTTCAAAACAGCGCGCGTCGTCTCCGGCTCGGTGGAATGGAGCGGGGAAATTGATTTAAGCTATGATACGCTCTACCTGGAAAGTGAAAGCTCGATTGAAAACGAGAAAGTTGTAAGGTTGTAAGGTTTACCCTTTTCAACCCAACAACAACCAAAGACCAAGACCTGACAGGCGTCGCACTGAGCTTGTCGAAGTGTTTCCGCGAGGACGCGCCATTCCCGAATCCCCGTCCCCGCGCGCAACCCGGTTAACGGCCGCGCCGCCGAAACCTATCAGGTCTGTCTTCAAACCCACGAAAGGCAGCCACACATGGCGCATAACAAAGCCTATTACCAAGCAGAAAAGAAAATTGAGCAAGCCCGGCTTTCAGGGGCAACAATACTTGATCTTCATAATGAATGGAATGCGTTCGATAACAGGCCGCTAACTGAATTACCCGAATCACTAGGGCAACTGACACAATTGCAGTCGCTAAACCTTTCCGACAACGAACTAAAAGCGTTGCCAGAGTGGCTGGGACAACTCACACAGTTGCAATCGCTGGATCTCTCCAATAATCGACTAACAACGCTACCAGAATCGATTGGGCAGCTCAAACAGTTGCAGTCGCTCAATCTCTCCCACAGCCAACTGACGGCGCTGCCAGAGTCGATTGGACAACTCACACAGTTGCAATCGCTGGATATTTCCTACAGCAAACTGACGGCGCTGCCAGAATCGATTGGACAACTCACACAGTTGCAATCGCTGGATATTTCCTACAGCAAACTGGCAGAACTACCGGAATCGCTAGGCAATCTCACAGAATTAAAGTCTTTGATGCTCCAAAACAACCAACTGACAACGTTGCCTGAAACACTAAGCAATCTCACGCAGTTGCAAAAACTTCTTTTAGGATGTAACCATTTCCACGAGATGCCAACGCCACTTAGAAAGTTAACGAAGCTAAGAATGTTTCGGGTCAATACTAATGCACTAAAAACGATACCGACATGGATTAGTGAAATTCAATGTTTAGAGTTGTTAGACTTAGAAGGTAATCAGCTAAACGATCTTCCTCCTTCTATCACCCAACTTGAGCATTTGACGTACCTCGAACTCAGCTATAGTTCACTCAACCCCGAACTCGCCGCCGCCTACGAACAAGGCATTCCTGCGGTCATGGCCTACCTGCGCGCCAAAGCCGAAGGCGGGCAGATCATCCTCAACGAAGCCAAACTCATCCTGGTCGGCGAAGGCGGCGTGGGCAAGACCAGCCTGCTGGCGGCCCTGCGCGGCGACGAGTGGGTCGAAAAACGCGAAACCACGCACGGGGTGGAAGTGGTGATCAAGTCTTTAGTCGTCAAAGACCCTGAAACGGGCAAGGAAATCACATTGAACGGCTGGGATTTCGGCGGGCAAAACATCTACCGTCACACCCACCAGTTGTTTTTCACCGCCCCGGCCGTCTACCTGGCCGTCTGGAACCCGCGCCGCGGGCCGGAGCAGTGCTGCGTGGCCGAATGGATCAAGATGATCAAACACCGCGCTTACGATGAAACCCGGCCCGGCGATCACCCGCGCATCCTGGTGGTGGCCACCAATGGCGGCCCCAAAGAGCGCCTCGACCACATCGACGAGCAAGCCTTGCGCGACGAGTTCGGCGACCTGATCGCCGGTTTTTACCACATCGACAGCAAGCCCGATGCAAACGGCGTGTGTTACCGGCTCGACGAACTCAAGCTGGCGATTGCCCGCGAAGCGGCCGCCATCCCCAGCGTCGGGCGCAGCGTCCCGCTCAGTTGGAAGAACGTCCTCGATGCGGTGCGCAAACGCAGCGAGCGCGACCCATACATCACCTACGATCAGTTCGAAGCCTTGTGTGGCCGCCAGAAGGTTTCCAACGAACTGGCCGCCACTTATGCCGCCATTCTGAACGAATTGGGCCACCTGATCTATTACCGCGGCGACGAAACCCTGAAAGACACCGTCATCCTCAAACCCGATTACCTCAGCAAAGCCATCAGCTTCGTGCTCGAAGACAAAGCCGCCAAAGAAGCGCGCGGCCTGGTCGAACACCGCCGCCTGGACGAAATCTGGAACGACCCGGCCCGCGCCAAAAACGAGCGCTATCCCGCTGAACTGCATCCCATCTTCCTGCGCCTGATGCAGCGCTTCGACCTCTCGTACCAGGTGGTCATGCCCGCCGAAGGCGCGCCGCCCACCAGCCTGATGGCCCAACTGGTGCCCGGCGTCCGCCCCGAAGACTGGGAAAGCGCTTGGGGCGCGCTCAGGCCGGGCGACGCCGAGCGCGTACAGGTCTGCCGTGTGCTGGACGCCCAGACGGGCCGCAGCGCCGAAGCCGAGGGCCTGATGTACCGCCTGATCGTGCGCCTGCACCGCTACTCGCTCGGACGCAAAAACTACTATGACAGCCGCCACTGGAAGACCGGCCTGCTGCTCGACGACGGTTACAACGGGCGCGCCTTCATCGAAGAAATCGGCGGCGACCTGCGCGTGACGGCGCGCGCCGCCTACCCGGAGCGCTTCCTCTCGCACCTGTGTTCCGAAATCCAATGGCTCGTGGATCACTTCTGGAAAGGGCTGGACGCGAAGTTATTTGTCCCCTGCCCGGACGAAAAATGCAAAGGCTTGCTCGAAATCGACGAAATGCTGGACAACAAAAGCAACGGGCTGGACAAAATCCGCTGCCCGGTCTGCCGCAAGTACCATGAAATCGATCCGTTGATGGCGACCATGCAGCCTAAACCCATCTGGGAAGACGCCGTCAAGGAACTGCGCAGCGAACACAAGCAAATGCTGCAAGCACAGGACATCGGTTTCAGTTCCCTCAGCACGCAACTGCGCGTCCTGATGAGCCAGGCCGACGAACAATACGAAGAGTTGCTGCGCTGGCTCTCCGACCCGGCCAAAGACGGCCCGCGCCTGTTCAGCTTCGAACCCGTGGACCGCGCCCGTTTCGACCCGCGTTCGTGGACGCGAGAAAGTTTCAGACTGACCTTATGGTGCGAGCACGCCCGGCTGCCGCTGCCCTGCCTGAACGGAGCGGGCAGCACGAAAGGCGTCTACACCATCGAACTGACCCGCGAATGGTTCCGCGAAGCGGCCCCCATGCTGAAATTGATCACCGGCGCGTTGAGCCTGGCGCTGCCGGTGGCCGCAGCCGGCGCAAAACTGGCCCTGCCCGAAGACACCTACAAGGACCTCGATTTCGGCAAAGAGATCATCGACGCCTCTTACAGCGGCGGCGAAAACATCGTCGATTGGATGGGCAAAGGCGAAGCGCTCGACCTGCCGCACAGCGCCGCCTTCCACGCCGAGAGCGCCAGCCTGCGCGAACTGCACGCTTTCCTGAAAGCGCAAGACCCCTCCTTCGGCGGCCTCGTCCGTGTCCAGAACAAGCGCCAGGAATTCTTATGGGTTCACAAGCAATTTATAGGAGAGTATTGATCGCGTAGCGTAGCAGCCGCGACCCGCATGCAACTGCCATCCATCAGGAAATAGAACGCGGATTTTGCGGATTAAGCCGATTTTCGCGGGTAAAACCCAAAAAAATCCGCGCGAATCCGCCAAATCCGCGTTGTCCGCGTTCTATTTGCGCCTGAACAGCAAGATATCTGAGTATTAATTTCCCACAGAAAGATTAACTGCCGAAACCTTCATATTTCCACCAGTAGCTCCCAATGCCAATCACGGTCAGGAAAGCCGCCAGCATCGCAGATTCACCCCACGTCAATTGCACCCCGATGACACCCACCACAAGCGCCGCTACAAATATAATGACTGCCGCGATCAGGTAATTCCGCAGTTTTTTGGACATAATTTTCTCCTGTCTTATAAATGGGTTTCGCCAGCTCGCCGGCCCGCCCATTATATAATACCTGTGACCTGACGGGGATAACGCGCCCTCACATGCAAAAAAACAAGCCTCCTCAGCCAATAGCTATGGCCTGGGAGGCTTGTTGATAGAATGCTCACAGTCACAAAGGGTTTAAGGTTTTCCTTCGTGAATTTCGTGATCTTCGTGGATAATTTACAGCCCATCCACCAACGTTTCCAAAAACTCCATATTGTTCTTGGTCTTCGACATGCGCGTGGTAATGGCCTCGGTGGCAACCGTCGAATCCATGCCTGCGCCTTGCGGCGGGTTGGCGGTCATCTGACCGTACATGCGGCGCATCGTCCATACGCGCTGGAGAATATCCGGGCCAAGCAACAGCTCTTCGCGCCGCGTGGACGAACGCTCGATGTCCACCGCCGGGAAGATGCGACGCTCCTGCAACTTGCGCGAAAGGATCAATTCCATGTTGCCGGTGCCCTTGAACTCTTCGTAGACCACATCGTCCAGGCGGGAACCGGTATCCACCAGGCAGGTGGCGATAATCGTCAGCGAGCCGCCTTCTTCCAGGTTGCGCGCCGCGCCGAAGAAATGCTTGGGCGGGTACAGGGCCGAAGGATCCATACCGCCGCTCAAGGTGCGGCCCGAAGGGTTGACCGTCAGGTTATAGGCGCGCGCCAGACGGGTAATCGAGTCCATCAAAATAACCACGTGGCGGCCAATTTCCACCAGGCGCTTGGCGCGCTCCAGCGTAATTTCGGCAGTGCGCACATGCGAAGTAACCGGCTCGTCGAACGTCGAAGCGATCACCTCGGCGTCCACCGAGCGATCCATGTCGGTAACTTCCTCGGGACGTTCGCCGATCAGGGCCACCATCAGGTGTACGTCCGGGTATTGAGTCGAGATCGAATTGGCGATCTGCTTCAAAATCGTGGTCTTGCCGGCCTTGGGCGGCGAAACGATCAGCCCGCGCTGCCCGCGCCCGATCGGGGCGATCAGGTTGATCAGGCGCGTCGAAATAATATCGCCGCGGGTTTCCAGGTCAAAGCGCACGTCCGGGAAAATCGGGGTCAGGTTCTCAAATCTCAGGCGCTGGCGCGCCTCTTCGGAGTCCACGCCGTTGACCGATTCGACCTTCAACAGGCCCCAATGGCGCTCCGATTCGCGCGGCGAGCGCACGTGCCCGATAATCAAATCGCCGTTGCGCAAATCATAGCGCCGCAACTGCGCCTGCGAAACGTAAACGTCATCCTCGCTGATGTTATAGCGCGCCGAGCGCAAAAAACCGACGCCCTCGTCCAGGATTTCAAGGATGCCGCCGCGCACTTCCAGGCCCTCTTTGGCGGCTTCCTCCTGGCGCAAGCGCATCACGAGCGCTTCCTTTTTCATGCGGTTCGCGTTCAAAACACCAAAATCCCTGGTTGCCATCATGCGCAATTCGGCCAGGGGTCTGCTTTCAAGTTCAAGAATGTTCATCATGTTTGTCTCAACTCGGGGAATGGGAAAAAGGATGGGATACAGAATAACGCCGTCCTGCAAAGGCAGGCCGGTACAATTTTAGGTTGTCAATTGGGGGGAAATATTCATTAATGTTCGTTGCCCGAAACAACCCCATGTGCCGGGAGGATTACTCAAGTTGTCAATCGTGTTCGGGGATTGCTGAAATTATAGCATAACTTTCACCGATGTTCTATACAAAACTGAACGTTTTGCGCAAACCTACCCTGGCAAATTTTCAGACAAAATCCGGTTCTGGATCGTCCACAACTGGCGGTACAGCCCATTTTGCGCCAGCAGCCCGGCGTGAGAGCCGCGCTCCACGATCCTGCCCCGGTCGAGCACCAGAATGCCGTCGAAACGCTCCAGCCCCACAATGCGGTGCGTAATCATCAGCGTCGTGCGGCCCTGCATGGCCGCAAAAAGCGCGCCCATCAGCGCCCGCTCGGTCAACGGGTCGAGGTTGGCGGTCGGCTCATCGAGCACCAGGATGGGCGCGTCTTTCAACAGCGCGCGCGCAATCGCCAGGCGTTGGCGCTCCCCGCCGCTCAGACGCAGGCCCTGCTCACCGATCCAGGTCTCGTAACCCTGGGGCAGCCCGGCAATAAAATCGTGGATTTGCGCCTGTTGCGCCGCCGCTTCGATCTGCGCCTGTGTGGCCTGCGGGTCGGCCAGCAACAGGTTTTGCCGGATGGTGGCATTAAAGAAATAAGCGTTCTGCGCCACCACCGC
Organism: Anaerolineales bacterium; assembly: GCA_049792555.1. Lineage (GTDB taxonomy): Bacteria > Chloroflexota > Anaerolineae > Anaerolineales > Villigracilaceae > UBA5195. The sequence continues at coordinate 6,231 of JBARBA010000004.1, read as the reverse complement.
CAGCTTGCGCCGCGCCTCGTCCTCCGTGAACGATTTCAACGCCCGACCTGCCAGCGTAATCTCGCCCTGTTCGTAATCCCAAAAGCGCAGCAGCAAATTGACCAGCGTGGACTTGCCCGCTCCGCTTGGCCCGACAATGGCAAGCGAGCGGCCTTCATCAAGCTGGAAGCTGATCCCGTTAAGCGCCAACCCCTCCCCGTAGCTGAATCGCACATCCCGGAACGCCACCTGCCCGACGACCGGTTCCGGTTTCTCACTGACAACTGAAAACTGCTTACTGATAACTGGTTCCGCGTCCACAACGTCAAACAAACGCTGCGCCGCTTCCAGCGACGAACCGAGCAGTTGCGCCGCGAGCGGCAGCGGCGTGACGGCTTCGAAGCTGGCCGCCGTCATCAACGCCAGCGCCGCCAGCGTCACGCCGGGAATCTCCCCCGCCGCGACGCGCGGGATCGCCAGCACAAGTATCGTCCATAAGCCCAGGTTGGTCAGCAGCACGCCGAGACCGTCGTTCAAGCCGCTGATCCAGCCCATGCGACGTTGCAGGCGGGCATAGTCCGCGCCGGTCTGTTCGATGCTGCGGTTGCGGTCATCCTGGCGGCCAAAGGCCAGCAGGTCGGCCATGCCCTGGATGCCGTCCACCAATTGGACGTGCAGGTCGGCGCGGCGGGCGATCAGCGCCCGACCGGGGCCGCGTCCCAGCGCCTGGGCCAGCAGCGGCGCGAACACGCCCAGGGCAAACAAAAAGCCCAGCAGCGCCCACCCCAGCAACGGGTCGAACAGTCCCAGCGCAAAGGCCGTCGCGGCGGCCACGACCAACGCCGCCAGCGGCGGCGAAACCACGCGCACGTAAAAATTCTCCAGCGTTTCCACGTCGGCCACCACGCGCGCAAGCAGGTCGCCGCTGCGGTATTGCATCAGCCGCGCCGGGGCCAGCGGCTCCAGCGCCGTGTAGAACCAGGTACGCAGACGCGCCAGCAGCCGGAACGTGACCCGGTGCGAAACGAGCCGCTCCAGGTAACGGAAGACGCCGCGCGCAATGCCGAAGAAGCGCACGCCCACAATCGCCACCGCCAGGTCGGCAATCGACGGGTGCAGCGCCGCCGCCGAAATCAACCAGGCCGAAGTACCCATCAACGCCACGCTGGAGGCAATCGTCGCCGCGCCCAGGAAGACGGAAGCGGCCACCCAACGCCAGGAGCCGTTGAGGAAACCCAGCAGACGAAGAACGGTCGATGGATGATGAGAAGGGATCGGCTCTGCTGGCATTGCTGTTGGTGTATCGCCCGCAGGCGTCCACTGCTTGTTGTCCGTATTGCGTATTTCGTATTCCGTTTCGCCCGCATATGCGCCGACCAGGCGGGAATAAATGCCATTGTTATTCATTAATTGCGCGTGTGTGCCGCTCTCGACGATCCGACCCTCATCGAGCACAATGATCTGGTCGGCGCGGAAGATGGTGTTGAGCCGGTGGGCAATCGTCAGCACAGTTCGGCCCTGCATGATCCTGCGGACAGAATCTTCGAGCAGCGCTTCCTGGCGCGGGTCGAGGCTGGAGGTGGGTTCGTCGAGGATCAGGATGGGGGCGTCTTTAAGGAAGGCGCGCGCCAGCGCCAGTCGCTGCGCTTCGCCGCCCGAAAGGCGCGCGCCGCCTTCGCTGACCACTGTCTCGTAACCGGCGGGCAACGATTGGATGAAATCGTGCAGGCGCGCGGCCCGGGCAGCGGCTGCGACTTCTGCGTCGCTGGCGTCCGGCTTCGCCAGGCGGATATTGGCGGCAATCGTATCGTGGAACAGGAATGGTTTCTGCGAAACCCAGGCCACCTGCCTGCGCCACTCGTCGGGAGGAATCGAGGCCAGGGCTGCGCCATTCACGGTAATTCGGCCCGCGCCCGGTTCGGCAAAGCGCAGCAGCAGGTTGACCAGCGTGGACTTGCCCGCCCCGCTCGGCCCGACGAGCGCCGTGTGCTGGCCGGGTTTGATCTCGAAGTTGATATGCTGAATGGCAGGTTTGGCTTCGCCGGGGTAGGTGAATGAAACATCGTGGAAGACAGTGTTCAGTAAACAGTGTTCAGTGTTCAGTGAAAACTGATCACTGTTTACTGAACACTGAACACTGTTCACTGGCAACCGGGTGTCGAGAATTTCAAAAATACGCCGCGCCGCCGTCACACCAGACATGCCGGCATGGTAGCGCAGGCCGAGCATGCGCAGCGGAATGTAGAACTCCGGGGCAAGCACCAACAGGAAGAGCGCTTGCTGGAAGGCCAGGTTTCCATATAAGAGCCGAATGCCCACTTCGACGGCCACGACGGCGGTGCTGAGGGTGGCGATCAGTTCCAGCGCCAGCGCCGAAAGGAAGGTGACGCGCAGCACGCTGAGAGTCGTGTCGCGGAAATGGCGGTTGACCTCGTCGATGGTTTTGGCGTGCGACTTGCCGGCCCCAAAAAGCTTGAGCGTGGTCAGCCCCTGCAAGCTATCCAGGAAATGGGCCGAGAGGCGGCTGAGAGTCTCGTACTGGCGCTTGGTCAGCGCCTCGGCGGCTTTGCCGATCAGGATCATAAAGACCGGGATGAGCGGCGCCGTTAACAGCAGGACGAGGCCCGAAAGCGGGTCGAGCGGAAAGACGACGATCAGGATCGCCAGCGGCACCAGCGCCGAGACCGCCAACTGCGGCAGGTACTGGCTGAAATAAGCGTCCAGCGCCTCGACGCCTGCTGCCGCCGCGTTGGCCAGTTCGCCCGCGCGTTCGCCGCGCGCGTAGGCTGGCCCCAGCTTGAGCAAATGCGCGAACAGGCGCTGGCGCAAGTCGGTTTTGACGCGCACGGCCACCGCCGTCGCCGCCGCCGCGCCGCCCCAGGCCACCAGCCCGCGCAGCGCAATCACCGCCAGCATCAGCAGCAGCGCATCCAGCACAGTGGGTAATGTCTGCGAATCGAGGAACACCCGGCTGATGACCTGACTCAGCAGGGCAGCCTGTCCAATGGTCAGCAGTCCGCCCAAAAGTCCGGCGAGGATGGTGAGCGTCAGGGCGAGGCGGGAGTCACGGGCAAGTTGCAGGAGGCGGCGGTGCATGGATAAATATTTTGTTTTCCAAGTCTGGCAAGAGATACCCTTATAATATTCACTTGAGTGACCGCCAAACACTATCTGGAGATATGCGACATGAAATTTACAAGATTATTGTTTCTGCTGGTTGTGTTTGCAATTACGGATATAACGACGATGAACTTACTAAGGCGCGCTTATCCAGTTGCGTACACACTGACTGGCGGGAGCGAGATTGGGCGCTTGATTTATACGCTTCTATTATTTTCTATTGGGTGTTGGTTGGCCAGCTATATTTTTCGTATGAGCCAGGCGAAGAATCTCAAGCAAATACTTCTATTCTCAAGTATGGCCGGGATAGGTGCAGGAACGATCATGACGGCTTTGATTCAAGCCGCCATGTTTCTCTTATGAATTTCACGCAGTTTCTACGATAGGGTGTGGTTCAATCGCTCAACCACGGTCTACCGTCCATCGTTCGCTAATACGTCAACTTTTTGACATCACCCGTCAGGCGCTTGCGGAAGACCCAGTAGGTGTAGCCCTGGTATACCAGCACAATCGGGACGAAAATCAGGGCCACGATGGTCATCACCTGGAGCGTGTAGGGCGAGGACGATGCGTTGTAAACCGTCAGGCTGAAATTGGGGTCGGTGCTGGAGATCATCACGCGCGGGAACAGGATCATGAAAAATGTGATTTGGGAAAGGATCAGTTGCAGCCCCGTCATAATAAAGGCCCAACCTTCCATTTTGCGTTCCATGAAGACGCGCACCAGCAGCAACGTCACCAGCGCCCCAATCGGGACCGCGCCCGGGTTCAGGCCAAGATGCTTGACAAAGTCGGTGTAAAAGAACGTGCCGAGGGCCAGCAGGAGCGAAATGATGACCGCCGGCAGCCACAGTTTACGCGCTGCGGCGCGCGCCCTTTCCTGCATGGCGTCGGTGGTTTTCAGGCTCAGGAAAATCGCGCCGTGCAGCAGGAAGACGGAAACCATCGTCAGCCCGCCCAGGATGCCGTACGGGTTAAGCAGCGTCAGCAGGCTGCCGGTGAACATCATCTTCGCGTCAATCGGCACGCCTTCAGCCATATTGGAAAAGGCCACGCCGAGCAGGAAAGCCGGCAGGAAAGAGCCGGTGAAAATAGCCCAGTCCCACAGGCTGCGCCATTTGGGATCCGTCAGCTTGCTGCGGAATTCAAGGCCTACGCCGCGCAGGATCAACCCGACCAGCACCAGGAAGAGCGCCAGGTAAAAGCCGCTGAACAGGGTGGCGTACCATTGGGGGAAAGCGGCAAAGGTCGCGCCGCCGGCCGTCAGCAGCCAGACTTCGTTCCCGTCCCAGTGCGGGCCAATCGTGTTGATGATCACCCGTCGCTTGGCGTCGTCCCTGCCCAGGAAGGGCAGCAGCATCCCCACACCGAAGTCAAAGCCTTCGAGGAAGAAAAAGCCGATCCACAGCACGGCGATCAAAATAAACCAGAGGGTATTCAAATCAAACATGGGAGACCTCCTGATCCTGCCCGCCAAGCAGGGCAGGTTCGCCGAGAAAGCCCCTGTCGGTGGCGTCGGGACCTTGGCTGGCAAAGTTGGCAAGCAGGTAAACGTCTGCAACAATCAGCCCAACGTAGAGCAGGAAAAAGCCGATCAGGCTGAACAGGATCATACCGGGCGTCAGGTTCGGCGAGACGGCTTGCTCGGTTTTCATCAGGCCCTGGACGATCCAGGGCTGGCGTCCCATCTCGGTCACGATCCAGCCGCCGGTCGTCGAAAGGAACGGCAGGGCAATGGCGTAGGGGAATATCTTCGCAAAGCGCATTTTCTCGACGGTGCCCTTGTAGATCACGTACACGGCGTAAAGGCCAAACAGGATCATCAGCAAATCCGAATAGAACATGACGCGGAAGCCCCAGTAGGTGAAGACCATCAACGGGATGTAATCGCCGGGGCCGTATTGCGCCACGTATTGTTCCTGTAAATCCTCGACGCCTTTGACCTCGCCGGTAAGCTGGTTGTAGGAAATGATCGAAAGCAGGTACGGGAGGCGGATGCTCCAGACTTCGCGCTTGCCGCTCAAATCGCCAATGGTCAACAGCGAGAAGGACGCCGGGTCTTCGGTCTTCCATAGGGCCTCGATGGAAGCCATCTTCATCGGCTGGCTCTGGAGCACTTCGATGCCCTGTTAGTGCCCGGTCAGGAAAACCATCGTCGCGCCGATCAGCCCAAGCACCGCCGCAATCTGGAAGGAATGCTTGAAAATCTCGACGTCCTTTTTGCGGATAAGGTGCCAGGCGCTGATGCCCATCACAAAAAAGGCGGCGGCCACGAGACCGGCGAAGATGGTATGCGAAAACATCAACCAGGCCTTGGGGTTGCCGATCAGGGCAAAGAAATCGACCAGTTGCAAATGCCCGGTGGCCTGGTTGACGATATAGCCCACCGGGTGCTGCATGAAGGCATTGGCGATCAGGATCCACAGCGCCGAAAGGTTCGAGCCGAGCACCACCAGCCAGATGGCCGCCAGGTGCAGGCGCTTGTCGATGCGATCCCAGCCGAAGATCCAGATGCCCAGGAAGGTCGATTCCATGAAAAAGGCCACCAGCGCCTCGATTGCCAGCGGCGCGCCGAAAATATCGCCCACGTAGCGCGAATATTCGGACCAGTTCATGCCAAACTGGAACTCCTGCACGATGCCGGTGGCCACGCCCATGGCAAAGTTGATCAGCAGCAGCTTGCCCCAAAATTTGGTCATGCGCTTCCATTTTTCTTCGCCCGTGCGGAAATACATGGTCTGCATCAGCGCGACGATCCAGCCCAACCCCAACGTCAGCGGGACGAAGATGAAGTGGTAGATGGTCGTCATGCCAAATTGCAGTCTTGAAAGAGTCACAATATCCATCGATAGACCTCCGTATTAAATCAAGTTCGCCAAACGAAAATAGCCGCTGATATTGTAACGGCTTTCACTCGTGAATAAAGGCACAAAAATTATGCCGATAAGGATGATTGTCGCATCACCCTCCGCTCGTGGATCGGGAGCGGGCAGACAGGAAACCAGGAGGCTCATGTGTAAAGAGTGTGCAGATAGCGATATGGGCTTTTTCAAAGAGCAAAAATCTTAACGCGAATTTCCCGAATAAGGCGAATTACGCGAAAAATTTGCGCCATTCGCCCTATTGGCGTAA
>JBARBA010000003.1:0-8156 GCA_049792555.1 Anaerolineales bacterium | reverse complement strand
ACTTAATAGCGTATCACATATCGATACCCAAAGTCAATACATTTTCTTGACATAAATGCCGCCATGATTTTGGATAATTTTGTATGAATCGCCGGTTTCATCGAATCGAGCGCCCCCATACAAATGCCGGGGCGGGTCAAAGACCCGCCCGGTTGAAAATGCTTCAAAGCGTTGCCTGGCTCTCCCAGGCCTGGATGATTTCGTGGTGGATGCGCACGGTTTGCAAGAACGAGGCTCTCAAGGTTTCGTCGTCGATCCGGGCGGCGATTTCTTGCAGCAGGTTGTAAGCGACCTGCAGTGTGGCCCGGGCGCGGGAATCGGCGCTGGTTTGCAGGATGCGATAACAGGTCAGGTAAATCCAAAAGATTTCATCCTGGGTACTTAGGGAGGCCGTCTCCAGATAATGCAAAATCTCTTCCAGCGACGCTTGCGCCTCGGCCAGGTTGCCCCGGGCCAGCGCAATACGGGCCAGGCCGGTTTGGGCGGGTTTGGCGTAAAAATCCGGCAAGCCCAGCGCCAGCGCCAAAGCCTGCCGGTAAGCATCGGCAGCCCGCTCCAAATCGCCCAATTCCCTAAACGCGTGGCCTTGTAAAGTGAAAGCGGGACTTTGAAAACGTTTGTTTTTCGTCTCTTGCACAATCGAGAGCGCCTGCTGGCTGTTTTCCAGCGCCGTTTTGTGCTGCCCCAAATGATAGAAGGCCATGCCCAAAGCTATTAATGCCTGGCCCATTCCATCCCGTTCGCCCATTTCGCGCGCGACGGATAGCGACCGGGTATGATATTCCACGGCTGTCTCATGCTCGCCCAGTTCGTCAGCAATACTGCCCAAGGATGTAAGACAGACTGCATCATAAGACCTATAACCAACCTCTTGATTCATCTGCAGCGCCTGCTCCGCCCAAACCCGGGCCGCCGGATAATGGTTTTGCGCAAGCTCAAGAAAACTGAAATGGGAACAGGCAGCCATTTCGCCAAGTCGATCCCCCGACTCTTGCGCGAGACGCAAAGCCTGTTCAGCATAAAGCCTGGCTTTTGCGTAATCGCCGCGTTGGTCGATTATCAAATTGGCAAGACGGCCAAGCGTGCGTCCTTCATTTTGTTTATAGCCAATCGAATGCCAGGAATGCAAGACCTGCTCGTAATAAGCTTGCGCCCTGGCGAAATCAGAGAGCAGATAAGCGCCCTCTCCCAGGTAAGCAAGGGCCAAAGTCTCGCCTATCCGGTTACCGGCCTGACGCTGAAGTTGTAAAGCGCATTCAAGATGGGTCTGCGCGCTGTGATAATTAGCTATCAGGATATCGAGAAAACCGAGCCCGACCAGGCTATTTGCGATCCATTGGGTCAGGCCGGCCGCCTGCGCCAGAGCCAGGGCCTGCTGATAGCGCATGTGCGCCTCGGCATAATCCCCCTGAGAGAGCAGCGCCTCTCCCCACATACGATACCCACGCACTTCGAATTCCTTTGAGTTGGCCAGACGGGCCAATTCCACCGTCTGCTGCGCGGCGACAATCGTTGCCGGGTAATTACTTGTTCCAAAAGCATATCTTATTCGGCCGATAGCCGCCCTGGCGCGCCGTTCATTGTCGTCCAGCGCTTCGGCCAGCGCTGCGAGGTCTGACACGTCCTGGTTTTCGGCTTCCAGTTTCCCCAAAGTATCGTAGACATCCTCTCTTACGAAAAGAATATCGAAACGCTCGGCGTAATCGTCTTCGGGGGCCAACGCCAGGGCGCGCCCCAGGTAAGACAAGGCAGCTTCGTTGGCAAAAGTTTTTCCGGCGGCTTCACCGGCTTTGCGCAAGTACTCGCGTTTCTTGGGCAGGTTTTCGCTGCGTTCGTAATGATAGACCAGCAAGTCCAGGAACGGCCCTACATCTTCCCCGGCAACCTTTTCAAGGTAGCGCGCGAACTGCTCGTGCAGACTGGCGCGCGTGGCGTAGGCCAGGCTCTCGTACGCCGCTTCCTGGGTGATGACGTGCTTGAACAGATAGGCCAACTGTGGTTCGGGCGTCTCTTGTATTGTGAATTCCAGACGGCTCAAGTACACCAGGTCGGCGATGACCTGCGCCGGACCGCCCAATGGCAGGTAGTACTCGTACAACCAGGATGCCCGAAAAAAACGCCCGATCACGCTGGCGGTCTTGATGGTGATCTGCTGGCGTTCACTCAATTGGTCGATGCGGCTCAAGATCAGGCTGTGCAGGCTATCGGGCAGGTCGGCCTGCTGCCACGAAGCATCCAGGCGCGGGTCGAGGCCCTTATCGTGCAGGTAATTGAGCAGTTCTTCGGTGTAAAAGGGGTTGCCCTGCGCGCGCGCCAGCAGGCGCTCGGCCAGCGCGGGTGGGATTTCACCATCCAGACCAAAGTGCGCCAGCCGCGCCGCGACGAGTTGTTCGGTCTCGGCGCGGGTCAGTTCGCCCAGGCGCACTTCTGTAGCATATTCCAGGCTGGCCAGACCTGGAAGGAAAGCGGTTTCAGCTTCGAGCGGCGGGCGGTAGGCCAGCAGGATCAATACGGGCAGTTCCTTGATCGCCCGCCCGATCAATTCCAGCAGGTCGCGCGAGAGCGGGTCGATCCAGTGCGCATCTTCCAGGATCAAGACCAAAGGCCGGTCGCCCACCCCGGCCCGCAGGCAGTCCACCAGCAGGCTCTCGCGCGAAGTCTTGCGCGCTTTGGCGTCCATGGCACCCGTCAGGCCGTTATCGGGGATCGACAGGTTGAGCGCCGCGCCCAACAATGGCAGGCGCAGGGGGAAATCGGGGTTGATGCCCGACAGCGCTTTTTCAAGGGTTTCGATTTGTTCTGCCTGGGGGCTGATAAGAACCTGCCCTGAGCTTGTCGAAGGGTTAATGCCGAAAAACGCGCGCCAGAGAGCGTGCCAGACCAGGTAAGCGCTTTGCGTGCCGTAAGACTGGCACTCGCCCTCGTAGCGCGCCAGCCCCTCCGCTCGGCGCAGCGCTTCGGCCAGCAGGCGCGATTTGCCCAGCCCGGCTTCGCCGGTGATGCTGACGATCTGCCCCTGCCCCCGGCGCGCCAGCGCCAGCTTTTCTTCGATCAGGGCCAACTCGGCCTGCCGCCCGACCATCGGCAAGGCTGAAAGCGGCATCTCGATTACGCCCGGTTCCTGCCGCCCCAACAAGATGGCCGGTTTTACCGCAGTACGCTTGCCTTTGACTTCAAGCGAAGGCAATTCCTGCCAGCAAAAGCCCGGGGTGGCTTGCCAGACGGTCTCGCTTGCCAAAACCTGCCCCGGCGCGGCGTGTTGCATCAGGCGCGCCGCCAGGTTGACCTGGTCGCCCAATACGCCGTAGGTGCGACACGCAATGCTGCCATACGCCCCGGTGCGCATCACGCCTTTGCTCAAGCCGATGCTGACCGAATGGATGCTGCTTACTTTGTCCGTCAACGCGCATAACTCCAAAGCCGCAGACACGGCGCGCGCGGCGTCGTCTTCGTGGGCCGTCGGCGCGCCGAAGGCGGCATAGAGATAGCTGCCCTTGTCACCAATGGTTAGTTGCAACAGCGCGCCGTCATATTTGACCAGGATGCCCTGAACGTGGCGGATGACGGCGTCCAGCTTGTTGCCAACCCCCTCGTCGTTGTCGTAATCCAGGCCGGTGAAACACAGGAAGAGCGCCACCGCCGGGCGCAATTCGGTCAGGAACTCGCCCTGCCCGGCTCGCAGGCGCGCAAAGACGGCCGGCAGCAGCCAGGGACGCACCTGTTCTTCGCCCAGGGTGGGGAACGGCGAGACCTGCGCAGACGGCTCGACTGGTATCTTCGCGCTGCCCAGCACGGCGGCGCGGCAGCCGGTTTCGCTGGCGCGCCATTCGCCGATCTGTAGCATTTCATGCAGTCCGGTTTCGGTGGATTCATCCAGCAGCAACTCCCCCGTTTTAGCCAGGTGCCCGAGCGCGGCCAGCCTGTCCATGATTGCGCCTGCCAACGTATCCCAATATTGCACGGCCGGGTCGCCGACCTGCAAGCGGCGCGCGGGGCCGCTGGCGACGGCGATCTTGACGCCCAATGCAATGGTTTCACCTGTAGATAGTTGCAGGCTGGCAAAGGCTTGCATTGCAACCTGCATGGCCTGCGCCGCGGCAATCGCCCGCCGCCCATCGTCGGCCTCGAACCAGCAGGTGATCGCGTCGCCGCTGAAACCGACCACGCTGCCGCCGTAAGCCTCCACCGGCGCGATCAGGGCCTCGTAGAAGCGGTTCAGGTGCAGCGTCAGTTCTTCCGCACCGCGCCGTTTCCCAAGCTTGCGGGCCAGGGACTCGGTCAGCGGGGTGAAGCCCGAAAGGTCGGCGCACAGGGCCGCGCCCTGCGTTTGGCGCGGCAGTTCGCTCCCAACGGCCATAGCCCGCCTGCGGTCCTGGGGAAGATAAGCCAAAAGGGTTTCCAGTGCAAGCATTTATTCCTCCTGTAGTCTAAAAGGTGACTAAAATTATACCTGTTGCATGATGGCCCTGGATGATTTTCGGCGTATCTGGCGGTAAACCGTAAGGCGGGACGCGTCCCGCCCTGCATCGGGCGATTCGGCGGCGCAAGCGCCCCCACTTCCAACTTTCCTTATTGGAACGCCATGCGTTCCTTATTGAAACGCACTGCGTTCCAACAAGGAAAGGACTCCATTCCTTATTGAAACGCACTACGTTCCAATAAGGAAAAGAGTCCTTTTCAATAAGGAAAGTTTTCTTTAGTCGGGACGCTTATCGCTTACCATGTACTTGCTATGTGCTTAGGATGTGCTTAGGATGGAATGCTTATTGGCGAAAGCAACGTTAAACCAATAGCGGGGCAGCAGTCGAACTGCTGCCCCGCCAAGGGCACAAAAGGTGATCGGTTACTTGGCTTCGAAGTGGCCCCAGGCAACGGTGCTATTGTAGCTGACGTACCAATAGCCGTTGATCTTGGCGGGCAATGAACCGGCGGCGACGTACAGATTGGTCTCGTTCACGCCGTTGATCGTCAGGCTGGTCGTGTTCCATGAGTTGACGTATGTGCCCAGGTTGCTGGATTGCCAGCAAAATGCGCCTGCGCCGTCATAGGTGAAGGGCGCGGCGATGGTGGATGTCACCGGGCTGCAGGCGGAGCCGCCGGGCTGGGTGAGCGTAATCGTCGGCGTTGAGGTGCGGGTGAGCGTCGGCCCGGTTGTGGAGGTGCGGGTGGGGGTGTTGGTCATGCCGATGGTGGGCGTGCGGGTCGGAGTTAACGACGGCCCGGTGGTGGGGGTGCTGGTGCGGGTATTGGTCGGCCCGGTGGTGGGCGTGCGCGTCAGGGTTGATGTGGGGCCTGCAACCAGGTTGGGTTTGATGATGGCATACCAGGCGTCGCCCATCTTGTCATAACCGGCCGCTGTAGGATGGATTTCATCGGTCAGGTCGCTGGCGGTGATGACGCTGTGCATATCCACCAAATAGACCGGTTTGCCTGCGGCTACTTTGCTTTGCACAATGCCCGGAATATCGGCGTTATATTGGTCAACCAACGTAATATAAGAACCATAAGTGGTAGAACCCAACGTAGGAATGGTTGACACGTATAGTTTGCCGCCCGCCGGTAATTTGGCGCAAATCTGGTCGATTAATGAACTCAGGCGTGTGGATGCGCCCGTATATTGCGAGTGAAGAATATCGTTTGTCCCAATCATCAACATGACAATACTCGGCGATGAATTCGTCATCCAGGTGTCGATGTTGGCGGCCAAATCTGCAACGGCCCAACCTACATGGCCTTCGTGCTCCCTGTCGAGCAGGCTGGCGGGGCCGTTGCTCTGCGAGCCGACAAAATCCAGCGAGCCGGTCAGGCCGTCGGCCACCAGCCGGTTATAGAATTCGATGCGGTAGCCGCCGGGTGTAGTGAAACCGTCGGTAATCGAATCGCCCAGCGGCATGACTTTGATGGGGGTCGCAGCCTTGACGCCGCGTTGCGGGAGCGCCAGAAGAGGCGTGAGGAAAGCGATCATTGTTAACAAGACGATCGTGGTCGAGATGAAGAGTTTTGTGCTTTTGCGGTTCATTGTTTATTGTCTCCTGTACAGAATATGAATTAGGTCCTCGTTAAAACAAGGAAAAATTGGCTCTTTTGGAATCTACGTGACCTGCCCCAACCCGTATGTTAATCCAGACATGCGGGTTGGCTCCCAAATATGGGGGACCACGCTAATCCCCAGAGAGCCGAAAAGTTCTGCTATCGATAACAGAACTTACTTTGACAGAGTATCATATGTCAATATTCAGAGTCAATACATTTTTTTGACCTGAAACCCCGCTGCGGTTTTGGACAATTTTGTATGAATCGCTACTTTCATCGAATCAAGCGCCCCCAATATGCCCGTAGGGGCGCAGCGGGGAAATGGTAACGTTTTGTGTATGCCGAGACCCGCTGCGCCTCTACCTAACGATCATTATTTGGCTTCGAAGCACTACGCACACCGAGGGCGGGTCAAAGACCCGCCCTCGGCTTGTGCTTGTTGGCGTGTAGGGGCGCAGCGGGGGAATGGTAACGTTTTGCGCTACCGGGACCCGCTGCGCCCCTACCTAACAGTCGTTATTTGGCTTCGAAGTGACCGTAGGAAACGGTGCTGTTGCAGCTGACGTACCAGTAGCCGTTGATCTTGGCCGGGTAAGAACCGGCGGCGACATACAGATTAGTCTCGCTCACACCGTTGATCGTCAGGCTGACCAGGTTCCAGGAATTGACGTATGTTCCAAGATTGCTGGATTGCCAGCAGAAGACGCCTGCGCCGTCATAAGTGAAGGGCGCTGTGATGGTGGATGTCACCGGGCTGCAGGTTCCACTGGTATTTGGAGTGGGTGTGATGGTGCGGGAAGCCCCCGGCGAGGGGGTGAGCGTCGGCCCGGTGGTGGGGGTGCGAGTTGGGGTGTTGGTGATGCCGATGGTCGGGGTGCGCGTCGGAGTCAACGACGGCCCGGTGGTGGGAGTGCGTGTGCGGGTATTGGTCGGCCCGACGGTGGGCGTAACCGTGCTGTCCAGGCCGAAGAAGTGGATCGCCGCGGCCGCATCGACCGGAATGCTGTGCGTAACGCCCGCCAGGCTGTGGCCCTCGACTTGAACCACGCCGGAGCTGTTGGCATACTGGGTACGGGTATCGCCGGAGGATGGGGAATCGGTCAAGGTTGGGGTCTGGCTGACGCCAAGCACATTCGTCCACTGCTTGATCTCTTCGCCGAAGTTGACGTAATTCAGGGTGGTGTCTGCGGTGCCGTGCCAGATCTGGAAGCGTGGGCGCGTTCCGCTATAGCCGGGATAGGCGGCGCGGACGATGTCGCCCCACTCCTGTGCGGTGTGCGTAACCATGCCGGTGGCGCAGTCGTTGCTCCAACGGAGCGAATCGGGGTTAACGGCGAAGCAGCCGAAGGGCACACCGGCGAAGGCCACACCGGCTTTGAAGACATCGGGGTAGTCGCCGAGCAGCACGTTGGTCTCCATCGCTCCGGATGAGACGCCGGTGACGTACACCCGGTTGGGGTCGCCGTTGTAATGCTGTTCGACATAGGTAATCATCGACATGATGCCGACCGGGTCGCTGCCGCCGTTATGGGTCAGGGCTGCGCTGGAGGCCACGTCGAAGCAGCCATCGGTGGCCAGGGTGACTGACGGGTAGATGGCGATGTACCCGTACTGGTCGGCAAGCGTGGCGAACTGGCTGCCGTTGAACATGGCGACGCCATCGCCGTGACAGTAATGCACAACCACCACGATGGCCGGTTTGGCCGCGACGGTGGTCGGTTTGTAGACGTACATGCGCAGGCTGCTGGGGTTGGCACCAAAGCCCGTCACTTCGACCAGCGAGGAGGTGAGCGCATATGCTCTGTTGATGCCAATGGCTCCGACCATGACCGCTGCGACGAGCAGGATTACCAGAAAAGAACGGATAGATTTCATGAACTGCTCTCCTTTTGTGAGTAGGGGCAGGTCTGAGACCTGCCCCTACGATGATATGGAATTACTTGGTTTCGAAGTGGCCGTAAGAGACGGAACTGTTGTAACTGACGTACCAGTAGCCGTTGATCTTGGCAGGCAACGAACCGGCGGCAGTATAGACATTGGTGAAGCTGACGCCGTTGACCGTCAGGCTGGTCACGTTCCACGAGTTGATGTACGCGCCGAGGTTGCTGGATTGCCAGCAGAAC
>JBARBA010000002.1:0-5565 GCA_049792555.1 Anaerolineales bacterium | reverse complement strand
TCATTGCCTGCTGCACTGAATACTGACCGCTGAATACTGGAACCCTGCCCATGCTCCAATTTTTCCTCTGGTACATCACCATCACCATTCTTGGCCTGCTCACCTTCCCGCTGGCATATCGTCTCTTGCCTGCGCTTGCCGACCGGGGCTATGCCCTCAGCCGCTCCCTTGGTTTGCTGATCTGGGCGTTTGTCTTCTGGCTGGCCGTCTCGCTGGGCATCTCGCAGAATACGGTCGGCGGGTTGCTCCTGGCGCTGGCAGTCCTGGCCGGGCTGTCGGGCTGGGCCAACTGGCGGGCGGAGCAGTCGCCGGGGACGACCGATAGCGCATCAGTCAGGCGTTTCACCCTTCAACAGGTTTTCGACTGGCTCAAAGCCAACCTGCGTTATATCCTCAGCGTCGAAATTTTGTTCCTCCTGGCATTTGCCGTTTTGGCCTTTGTCCGCGCGAATAACCCTGATCTGACCGGCACGGAAAAACCGATGGAAATGGCCTTCATTAATGCCATTATTCATTCGCCGAACTTCCCGCCGCATGATCCCTGGCTTTCAGGTTATGCCATTTCTTACTACTACTTTGGCTATGTGATGACCGCCATGCTGGCTGAAATCACCGCCACAGTCGGCAGCGTGGCCTTTAACCTGATGATTTCGCTGGTGTTTGCTTTGAGCGCAATCGGCGCATATGGATTGCTGTACAATCTGTTGCAGGCTTACTGGCAATCACGACCTGAGCAAGGCAAGAGTAAGGCCGTTGCGAAAAATAATTTTATTCGCACTATTTTGGGCGCTCTCCTGGCTCCATTGTTTTTGCTTGTTTTGGGCAACTGGGAGGCGATTCTCGACGTTTTACACAAACGTGGCATTGGCTGGACGGGCAATCCGGGGGATGTTAATCTCTGGACAAATCTTGGCGTGGGATATCCAACGTCTGCCTTGCCAGGAGGGCCTGCACTACCCGCAGGAGTATCTCCACCTTATAATTTCTGGACCTGGTTGAATATACTCGATCTGAAAGACAAACCTCAAGCTGTGGCGGGCGGTGTGTTCGAACGTCTCTCTGCCTGGTGGAGTTCCGATGGTTTCGCTGGGCTTGGCAAGTGGTTTACCGAAGCCTTCATGCCCGATCGCTCCTGGTGGTGGTGGCGCGCCTCGCGCGTGGTCACAGATTATAATTTGCAAGGAGTGCAGAATGAAATTATTGACGAATTTCCTGCTTTCTCCTATCTGCTTGGCGATCTGCACCCACATGTGCTGGCCATGCCTTTTGGCCTGCTGGTGGGCGCGCTAGCGCTTAATTTGTACCTGGGCGGCTGGAAGGGCCAGACCAGTCTCTTTAAGCTAAAACTGCAAAACGATTTTGAATTCGAACTAAAATTCCCAGTGCGCCTGGAAGGATTTCTCCTGCTGGCAGTGGCGCTGGGCGGGATGGCCTTTCTCAATACCTGGGCCTTTCCCATTTACCTGGGACTGGTTTGCATTGCGTTGGTCCTGATGCTGGTGCGGGAGCGCGGCTGGAGTTGGGAATTGCTTGAAGATTTTTTGAAATTTTCCATTCCATTGGCGTTGCTCAGTGTGGTTTTGTACCTGCCGTTCTACGTCGGCTTTTCGTCCCAGGCGGGCGGCATTTTGCCCAACGTCATTTTCCCGTCGCGCGGCGCGCACTTGTGGGTCATGTTCGGCGGTCTGTTCGTGCCGATGTTTGCTTTCCTGGTTTACATACGGCGCAAAGAGCAGGCAGCCTGGAAAACAGGTTTTTGGCTGACAATTGGCCTGGCCCTGTTCCTATGGGTGTTTTCCGTTATTTTTGGGATTTTTGTTGCGAGTACGGGTATCGGCCAGCAGTTTCTCACATCGCAGGGAGCATCTTCGACTTGGGGCGCTTTGCTGGAGGCCACGCAGCGCCGCGTAGTGTTCGGCGGCAGTTTGCTGACGCTGGTGCTCCTGATCGGCGGGGCAGCGGCTTATTTAACGGCGGCAAGGCCGCAGGTTGCGGGTGAGACAAAAGCTCCAGATAGCAAACCCAGTCCGCTGCCCTTTGTGTTGATGTTCATCGTGTTTGGCGGGCTGCTTGTCTTGGCTCCTGAGTTTGTCTTTTTGCGCGATCAGTTCGGTGATCGCATGAATACGATTTTTAAGTTTTACTACGAAGCCTGGGCATTGTGGTCAATTGCCGCGGCTTTTGCGATTGTCGTCATGTTGTCTGAACTGCGCAAGTGGGGAGCGGGAGTGCTCACAGCGTTGGTTGTCGTTCTGGTTGGAATTGGATTGCTCTTTCCTATCCTGGGTCTACCCGATAAGACGAATAATTTTGATGCCAGCTTCCCGCACCCGAACCCCGGGGGCGAGCCATTTCCACCAAGCCTGACGCTGGATGGCGCGGCATATTTGGCTAAGTATTCATCTGATGAATATGCCGCCATTCAGTTCCTTGAAAAAGCTGCGCCAGGGACGGTTGCCGAAGCGGTTGGCGATAGCTACCAGGACAGTTTTGCGCTCGCTGCGACATATTCCGGCAAGCCTACAGTGTTGGGCTGGAAGGGCCACGAGAGCCAGTGGCGCGGCGGCGAAACCGAGAAGGGTACTCGCGAAGATGACATAAGGACTCTCTATATCACACACGATTGGGCTAAAGCGCAAGCCATCCTGAACCAATACGGCATCCGCTATATTTATATTGGGCCACAAGAGCGTCAGACCTATAATGTCTATGATGATAAATTTGCCAAAAACCTGTCCCCCATTTACAGCCAGGGGCAGGTGGTAATTTACATAGTGCCGTAGGTGCGTAGTGCCGTAGGTGCGTAGTGCCGTAGGCAACCGCGCCAGATCGATAAGTAATACTGGCCATAGTCTTTTAAAAGGGGCTTGGCTGTAGAATTGATAAATTGGAAATCAAAATTCGAAGACAGGTATCAAAATCCTATGACTGATTCCTCGCGTCGCCCAAACCTTGAAACGATACTATTTATCCTGGCTGTTTTCCTGGCCTTCGCCTTGCGTTTGTTGCACCTGGGCGAACTCCCGCTTTCAGATGAGGAGGCCCGTTGGGCCATGCAGGCCTTTGACTTCACCAAGGGATTGCACCCTGTCATCGGCCCTCAGCCTGCTTACGTTTTGCTGACTGCGCTTGTTTTTTATATTTTCCATGCCAGTAACTTTGCCGCGCGCCTGATCCCGGCTCTGGCGGGAGCCGCATTGGTCTTTGCGCCGCGCTTCTTCCGTGACCGGCTTGGCAGCAAAGTGGCGCTTGTATTGGCGTTTGCCCTGGCGCTCGAACCCGGCCTGCTTGCAGTTTCGCGTCAGGCGGGAAGCCCGATCATGGTACTCAGCGCGGTTGTTTTTGCCTGGGGTTTTTGGCGCGCAGGCAACCTGCGCGGCGCGGGGATCATGGCCGGGTTGGCCTTGCTCTCCGGCCCGCTGCTCTGGCCGGGGCTGGTTGGTCTTGCAATCACCTATTTCCTTTCACGCAGCCTGCTGCCCGCGCCCGATCAAGAAGCGTCAGACACCGAAAAACAGCCGCTCTTCGACCGCCAGAAGTTGACTACGGCGGGCGCCTATGCGCTGGGCACTTACCTGGTCATCGGCAGCCTGTTCCTGCTGGCTACTGGTGGGTTGAGCGCAGGGTTGGCTTCGCTGCCTGCCTACTTGAGCGGCTGGGTCCCTACTGATGCTGGCGGCGTCCCCGGGTTGTATTTGCTGCTGGCGCTGGTCGTTTATGATTTTTTTGCTGTTGTGCTGGCAGCCATCAACCTGGTGCGTGGTATCAGGCAACAAGATTGGCTGACCATCTCCCTGGGGCTGTGGATGGCAGTAGCGCTTGCAATTGCGCTGGTCTATCCATCCCGGCAGGTGGCTGATCTTGTCTGGGTGTTGATCCCGTTATGGTCGCTGGCGGCACTGGAATTTGCCCGTTACCTGAACCCCATTAAGGACGGCGTATGGGAAACGTTGGGCATGATGGCGCTGACCATTGCGATTTTGATTTTTGCCCTTTTTAACTTCCTGACGATTGCCGTCTCTCCGCTGAATATGAATGACGTTATGCGGAATATTGGCTCCATCGCATTGACAAACGGGCAGATATACTGGTCGGTGGTGTTGGGGTCGTTGCTTTTGCTGGGCGCAAGCGTAGCCCTGGTCGGTTATGGCTGGTCGAAGGATGTGGCTTTCCAGGGTGCAACCTGGGGGCTGCTGATTGCCTTCGTTTTCTATACCATGTCGGCATCCATGGCTGCCGCCAACCTGCGCACGCGCACCACCCAGGAACTCTGGGCCCCCGGCCCGCAGACTGTCCAGGCTGTGGCGTTGAGCAACCAGATGGACGACTTTTCGGATTGGGATGTGGGTGTAATTCAAAGTTTGGATGTCTTTGTCAGCGGGATCGATTCCCCGGCCCTGCGTTGGGTGCTGCGCGACTGGGACGCGACTTACTCTTCTGCACCCACGCTCACCGGAACTCCGTCGTTTGTGGTCGCATCCAGCCAGCTTTCGGCCCCCGAATTGACTTCCGCTTACCGCGGCCAGGAGTTTGTCTGGCGCGGTTACCCCAGTTGGGATACCATTCAGCCATCTGATTGGCTGCGTTGGGCGATCTCGCACAACGTTCCCAGTGTGCAGGAAAAAGTTGTCTTGTGGACGCGCAGTGACATTTTCATCGACGCGAGAAGTTCTAAGCCCTAATGAAAGGATCCAGGCGGCCAAACAGCCGCCTGATTTTTTGTATATGCCCACCCCTTTGATGATTGCAATTGATGGCCCGGCGGCTTCCGGCAAATCTACGCTGGGCTTTCGTCTGGCCGAAGCGCTTCACTATTTGTATTTCGACACCGGGCTGATGTATCGCGCCGTTACCTGGCTGGTGATCAAGCGCGGCATTGACCTGAAAAACGAATTTGCCGTGACTCAACTGGCCGAGGATGTGCCAATAGAAGTTTCTCCCGCCTCGCTGGAAGATGGCCGTGCTTGTGATGTGGTCGTTGACGGGCTGGATATTACCTGGAAGATCAACACCCCTGAGATCGATTCCAATGTCTCTACGGTTGCGGCCTATCCTGGTGTGCGCACAGCCTTGACGCTCCAGCAGCGTCGAATTGGAATGCGCGGGCGGGTGGTCATGGTTGGGCGTGACGTTGGCACGGTTGTGCTGCCCGAGGCCGACCTGAAAATCTACCTCGACGCCTCCCCCGAAGAACGCGCGCGTCGCCGTTACCAGGAAGTCGTCAAACGGGAGGGGAAATCGAGCTACGAGGAGATCCTTGCCCAAGCCATTGAGCGTGACCGGATCGACTCCACCCGCGCCGTTGCCCCGTTAAAACCTGCGCCCGATGCCATTATCCTGAATTCCGACCATCTCAACGCCGACCAGGCCTTTGAAAAAGCCTACGCCCTGTGTATGAAGTAGGGGTGCCTGTCTGAGCGTATATATGGCCTGATGGCCGGATTAAAGCGCGCCCATGCTATAATCGAGTTAATTAAACTTGTCCGGTTATGGAACCCATCCTTTCTCTCCTGAGTCTTAATCCTGCCCCGCTCCTGCCAGCATCTTTGTTGAGTTGGCTGGGGT
>JBARBA010000001.1:0-11064 GCA_049792555.1 Anaerolineales bacterium | reverse complement strand
GCCGCCGGGCATTTGTATGGACAAACATCCGCAGATGATGAATACATAAGACAAGCCTGGGGCTACAACCCTGGCGGGATGGGCTACTACTACCTCAACGGGGTATGCAGTTTGCGCGGCGCTTTTTCCCAGCTTGTCGAGCGCCTGGAACCGGCCCAATTTGCGCAGGCTCCCGATCAATTGAAACAAGCCGGGGTGGCTGTGCGCTCGGCCACTGAACTGGACCTGAAGGCGACGGGCAGGACGAATGGATTTTGCTGACCGATACGCCCGGCGACGATGCGCCGGTGGATATCTGGATATTGATGAAGGCCTCCCCCAAAATCATTGCCATGCCGGTTGTCTCCTGGGTCCGCAAGAAATGGGATATGCCAACCAAAGATACGGATAAAATGGTGTTGGAAGCAAAAACGATCACTACCCCAGACCAAACAATCGTTTCTTTCGTCAGACTCGGAACGACTTTGTATATTTTCCAACTGAATCCGGGGGACACTGCACTTCATCAAGACTTTGGTGTTGGCTTGGATGGGGTTGAAAGCTATACTGTCCGGCCAAACGGCGGTCAACTTGAAATCGAAATTACCCATACCGAAGAATATTGCAAAGGTTGCAAAGATGTTTATGGCTGGTCAACGTCCGAAGCCAAATTGGACACAAATCCGCAAGAAGCTGAGGATCAAGCCAGACAGCAAGAAGCCGAAGCCGCCCTGCTGGCGCGCTGGCAACCCGACGAAGCCATCCCCCTGCTGAAAAAAATCCTTGAGAACCCCGATGATTACCAAGCTCCCTACTTCATGTATTTGCTCGGCCTGGCCTACGAAGTCAAAGGCGATGAAAACAGCGCCGTCCAGGCGTATTGGGAACTCTGGACAAAATACCCCGAAAGCTCCTATGCGCGATTGGCGCAGGCAAAATTGGAATTGCGAAAATAGAAAGCCTGTGAAGCATATGACAATTGCCGAACTTGAACGCGCTGTGACAAAACTATCTCATCAAGACCTGAACCACTTTCGGGAATGGTTCGATGCGTATTATGCCAAAATGTGGGACAAGCAAATCGAATCGGACGCGAAGTCGGGCCGCCTGGACAAAATACTCGCAGAAGCGGAAGCAGAATACAACGCCATCAAGCAGTGGTAGAATCAAAATATGGAAGGAAACCTGCCTTTTCTCAAAGCAGTCAAACCATTAAAAAACTTTTCCATCCAAATCAAATTCTCGGACGGCGTGGAAGGCAAAGTTGACCTGTCCGAATTTGCGGGCAAGGGCGTATTCGCGCTGTGGAATGATTACAGCAAATTCGAGAATGTAACGATCGGGTCGAGCGGCGAATTGGTATGGAATGAAGATGTGGATATGGACAGGTTGGGAATTTACCTGAAACTCACAGGGAAACGCCCCAAAGACATGCTCCCCAAACTTCAAGAACTTTAAAGGCGGACACTCATGGCGCGTGACAAAGCTTATACCGCAGCAGAAAAGAACAGGCTATATTGCGATTCAACGCAAGGAGTTTCTTATGACAGTGACAGAAATTGAAAACGCCATTGCCCAATTATCCGCGCAAGACTACAGCCGTTTGCGCGAGTGGATCGAGGAATTCGATGCGCAAGAATGGGATGAACAAATCGAGCGTGACGCCAAGTCTGGTAAATTGGATAAGATCGCCGAGCAGGCGCTCAATGACTATCGCGCGGGCAAAGCCAGAGAGTTATGAAGCATTTTGCCAGCCCGTCGTTCTGGGAACTTTACGATAAACTTCCACCGGCCATTCAAGATGTGGCGGATAAAAACTTCGAGTTGCTCAAGGCTGACCAAAAACGCCCATCACTTCACCTAAAAAAAGTGGGCAGATATTGGTCTGTTCGGGCGGGAAAGAAATACCGCGCAGTAGCCGTTGAGATTGACGAAGGCTTGCTCTGGTTTTGGATTGGCATCCATTCTGAATACGACAAGATCATCGCATAATTCCACCTCGCCCCCTCGGATTCGAATCCGCAGGGGCGATTTTCTTTTCAGAGTAAAATACACACCAAAGAGACAGCAACCCACGAAAGGCAGCGGACATGGCGCGTGACGAAGCATACAACAAATTAAAAACGTGGAGAATAATATGGCCCAGGATTTAGCTTATTACGCAGCAGTTGCAAAAATTGAGGCGGTTCAACACTCAGGAGATACGAGCCTGGACCTCGGCGCAGAGTACAACGCTTCAATACAATCCAAACTCTCTGAAATTCCGGAGTCGCTGGCATATCTGGCGGGGCAATTGCGAGCCTTGAATCTGTTTAATAATCGATTGACAGCACTACCAGAGTGGCTTGGAGAATTTAAACACCTGCAGACACTAAACATATCCGGTAACAATCTCACAATATTACCTGCATCCCTGGGCGACATCACATATTTGAAAGACTTGAACATTTCCAATAACCACCTGGCAACATTGCCAAATGGGTTTGAAAAACTTAAATATTTGGAAACATTAAATCTTGCAAACAACCCATTGATGGCGCATTCGGAATCAATTAGCATAATCAGCAAACTTACTCAATTGAAGCATTTGGATATTTCCGGCAACCAATTGCAGGCACTCCCGAATGGGTTTCTTGACTCTTTCCCTTATTTACAGTTCGTAGATCTATCTCGCAATCAGTTGATTTCATTATCAGTGGGAAAAGAGAATTTGAATAATCTCAAATGCCTGCTATCGCTGAATCTTTCTGACAATCAACTGGCGACGCTACCCGGTATGATAGGCAATCTTTTGCAATTACAATCTTTGGATGTTTCCAATAATCGATTGACCGATTTGCCTGTGTCCATTGCCCGGCTTGAGCATTTGCAAACCATTAACCTTTCCTACAATGTACATCTTGACTCTGAACTGGCCGTTGCATGCAAACAGGGTATTGAGGCTATCAGGGTTTACCTGCGTGCTCAAGAAAACTCGGTTGTTCTTAACGAAGCCAAACTCATTTTGATCGGTGAAGGAGCGGTCGGTAAAAGTTGTTTGCTTGGCGCTTTGCGCGATGAGCCATGGAATGACAGTGGCATCACCACACATGGCATCGAAATCAAGCCTATAAAAATGATTAATCCTATTACTCGCAAGGAACTTGTCCTCAATGGATGGGATTTCGGCGGTCAGCGCGTCTATCGCCCCACCCACCAGTTGTTCTTTAGCGCGCCCGCCGTCTACCTGGTGGTCTGGAAACCGCGCGAAGGTTCCCAGCAAGGCTTCGTCAGGGAATGGATTAAGCTTGTTAAACACCGTGAGCCAGATGCAAAAATCCTGGTAGTGGCCACACATGGATGGCCTGGCGGACGCCAGCCGGATATTGACCGCCAGGAATTATGGGATTTGTTCGGGCAGAATACGATTGTCGACTTTTTTTTCGTTGATAGCAAGCCCGATGAAAAGGGCCAGCGGCGAGGTATTGCAGAACTCAAAGATGCCATTGCGCGTGTTGCATCTGAGTTGCCAGAAATGGGACGTTCCATTCCCAAGAGTTTTAAGGATGTCCGACAAGACCTGCAAAAAAGAATTGAACCTTATTTGTCCTTGAATAAGGTTTTGGCGATTTGCCGTGAATATCAAATGGATGATGAAACTGCCGACCTGTTTATCACGATTTCACATCGTCTTGGACACCTGACTCATTACCAACACGACCCGGCCCTGCGCGACATTGTCATCCTGCGGCCAGATTGGTTGGCGACCGCCATCAGTTATGCCCTTGATGATGAAGCCACCCGCAATGCTCACGGATTAGTGCGTTTCTCTCGCTTGAGCCACCTATGGAAAGGCTCGACACGCCCGACAGATACACATTACCCGGAACAACTGCACAGAATTTTCTTGCGGTTGATGGAACGTTTTGACTTGTCATATCATGTGACAGATTCTTCTCCACAAAATGACGTAGACCCACAGGTATTGATTGCGCAACTCGTCCCTGATAACCGTCCCGAACGGGATTTGGAACGGAAATGGACAGCATACCCGTGTACGGCAGGTAATCTCCAGCAAATGCAGATTTGTCGGATTGTGGACGATAAGGGGAATTCGGCCTTGGCAGAAGGTCTGTTTTATCAACTGATTGTGCGCCTGAATAAATATTCGCTCGGCCGTTCCAATTATAACGACAGCGTTCATTGGCAACGCGGCCTGGTGTTGGATGACGACTATAATGGCCGCGCGCTATTGGAACATATCGGAAACGATGTGCGCATTACGGTGCGAGCGCCTTACCCTGAGCGTTTCCTTGCCATGTTGACCGGTGAAGTTAAATATCTTATCGAAAGCTTCTGGGAAGGCTTGCGCTGTGACGTAATGGTTCCATGTGTGGAGCCATGTGGGCGAAATGCGCCGGGAACAGGTTTATATAACGTGCGTAGCCTGATCGAAAGCAAGCGGGAAGGACAGCCCAAGTTCCCTTGCCCGAACTGCAATAAATGGCAAGATATAGACACGTTATTGCGCAACGCTCCCACTGCGCAACCGGACATTACAACATTAATATTTGCCGAATTCTCTGAAGTGAAAACCGAGTTACTGAAAGTGCGCCAACAGTTAACACTCCAGAATGAAAAAACAGTGGGACGTTTTGACCATCTGGACGACCAATCCCGCCGCATTTTGAGTCGTGTGGATAACGCCTATTCAGGCCTGATGCAAGCCTTTACGGATGAAGCCAGGGAAGGCCCGCGTTTATTCAGCCTGGTGCCGGTTGACCGCAGCAAATTTAATCCACTGGAGTGGACAAGCGCCAAGTTCCGCATCATCCTTTGGTGCGAGCACTCGCGCCTGCCGCTGCCCTTATTGAACGGCAACAGTCAACAAGGAGTCTATGAATTTGAATTTACGCGCGACTGGTTCAAACAAATTGCTCCTTACTTGAAAGTGCTCAGCAGTACACTGAGTTTGGTCTTACCCGTCGCATCCTCAGGGATCGATTTGGCGCTGGATAACTCAACTTATACGTCCCTGGAGAAGTATCTCGACTACGGAAAAGAAGCCATTGATGGGACGTTGGGAGAGAACCAAAAAATCGGTAATTGGTTAAATGGGGATAATTTATCGGGCGTGGAAAAAATGATGCGACGAGCGCAAGGCGCAACATTACGTGAACTCCATACCCTGCTCAAATCCAAAGACGCCGGTTTCGGCGGTCTCGTCCGTGTGATGAACAAACGCCAGGAATTCCTGTGGGTGCATAAGCGCTTTGTGGGAGAGTATTAGTAGCGGATGGGAAGCGGACAAGCGGACGCGTGCCCGTCAGGGTATGGGAGCGGATGTGTGCCTGACAGGGATTGCATCGTCCTGCATTAAACTCATGGAGCTTGGTGTTAAGATCACAAGGCGTTGTGTTAATCTCACGGAGCCTGGTGTTAAGATCACAAGGCATTGTGTTAATCTCATAGAGCCTGGTGTTAAGATCACAAGGCGTTGTGTTAATCCCACGGAGCCTGGTGTTAAGATCACAAGGCATTGTGTTAATCCAACGGAGCCTGGTGTTAAGATCGCAAGGCATTGTGTTAATCTCACGGAGCGGTGCAGCGGCGGGATGGCGCCGCCGCCTGCCCTCCGATAAGGTTTAATTTACTCCTTACTGGGCGACAATAAGAGTATTATTGAACCAACTCCTTTGACTGCACATCTCTACACGGAGAATCGCCCGTTGGATCACTCATCTTCATCCACACCCATATGGGATGAAAAACACCTCAAGGCGCTGCTGCGCCTGCGCCAGTATCCCGCGCGCTTGATCCAGGCGGAACCCTGGCAGACGTGGATCGAGCAGCGCGGCGGGCTGGAGCGCGTGCTCGAACACCTGCGCAACCATCCCCTGCATCCAAACCAGGAGCAAATGCGCAATATCATCCTGGCCCATCCCGATGCATCGGCCAGGTACTATTACAGCCGGCTTAATCTCAGCCCCAGCGCCTACTTTTTGCGTCTCAAGGAACTGACCCGCAGCCTGCTTTTGCAGCTTAACGCCTGGGAACCGGAACAGCAAAAAGGATCTCCAAAATCGACGACCCCCACCAACCTGCCGTCTGCGCTTACGCCGCTGATCGGCGCGGAAAAAAGCCTGGCAGGCGTCGTCGCCATCCTGCGGCGTCCGGGCACACGCCTGCTGACGTTGACCGGCCCCGGCGGCGTGGGCAAGACCCGCCTGGCAATTGCCGCAGGCGCATCGATGCTCGAAGACTTCCCCGACGGCATTTTCTTCGTCCCGCTGGAAACCGTCAACGACCCGGGGCTGCTGACCACCCAGATCGCGCGTTCGTCAAATGTGGGAACCGTGGGGGCGCAGTCGCTGCTCGAAACGCTCAATACCTATTTACGCGAACGAAAAATCTTGCTGATCCTCGATAACTTCGAACAACTGGTCCGGGGCGGGCAGATGGTGACAGGTCTGCTACAGGCGGCAGCCGGTCTCAAAGTGTTGGTTACCAGCCGTGAAGCGCTCAATGTGTATGGCGAAATACGTTTCATCGTCCCCGAACTGGCCCGGCCGGACCCGGGCAACCTGCCTTCCCCGGAACAATTCAGCCAATGGCCCGCCCTGGACTTATTCGTCCGACGTGTGCAAGCCCGCCACCCGGAATTTAGCGTGAACGAGGCAAACCTGGGAGCCATCGTAGACATCTGCCACCGCCTGGATGGGCTGCCGCTGGCCATCGAACTGGCGGCTGCGCAGGTCAAGTTATTATCAACCGGCCAGACATTGCCGCAACTGGAATATGGACTGAAAGCTCTCAGGGACACTTCGCGTGGCAGGCCGTCGCGCCAAAAAACCCTGTGGGACGCCATCGACTGGAGTTACCAACTGCTGCCGCAGCCCGAAAAGGCGATCATCCGGCGGCTGGCGGTCTTTGGACGCGAATGGGGCCTGGAGGCCGCCCAGGCGGTTTGCCAGGCCGACGACCCTTCGACAGGCTCAGGGCAGGCTCTGCTTGCCAGCCTGGAAGAATTGGTGGATAAGAACCTGCTGCGTTACGTGGGGCCGGGCGAAGACGGTGACGCGCGTTTCCAGATGCTGCAACCCGTGCGTGAATACGCTTTCGATCAGTTGGACATCCACGCAGAAGCCGAACAAATGCAACGCCGCCACGCCCGCTATTTTGTGGAAATGGCGCAGAGCGCCGAGCCGGCCATTGGCGCGCCCGAGCAATTGCGCTGGCTGCGCTGCATCAAGCAAGAACGCGAAAACCTGCAACTTGCGCTGCAATGGATGCTCGACCGGCAGGAAGTTGAGATGGCTTTCACCCTGTTGGGGGTCGTCTGGCGTTACTACAACATGCTCAATTTATGGGATGAAGCCAAAGCATGGCTGGACCGCGCACTGGCGCAGGGAACGCACCTGAAAACCGCAGGGCGGGTCAAGACACTCTGGGGAGCCGCCTGGCTGACCACTCACTATAACGATTTTGCCCAGGCAATGGCCCTGGCCGAACAGGGCCTGGCCCTGGCCCGCGAAATCGACGATAAACAACTGATTGGCCTGCTGCTCCAGAATGTGGCCGATGGGTATCGCAACCAGGGGGAATACGACAAGGCCATCCTGCTGCTGGAGGAAAGCCTGGCTTTATTTCGCCAGATCACCACCCAGGAAGAAATCGCCTGGGTGCTCGCCCATATGGCTTCCATCGCTTCAAAACGTGGGGAAAACGCCCGCGCGATGGAAATCCTGCGCGAAAGCCTGGCTATTTTCCGCTCCATCGGTCATCAATGGGGCATAGCCGCCATCCTTTGGCGAATCGGCATACTGGCATCGGAAGGCGGGGATGATAAACTGGCCGTCGAAACGGCAGTGGAACGCCTGGAAATATTCAGGGCTGCCGGGGCCAGGCAACATATTGGCCAGTCTCTCTATGATTTGGCTTCGCTTCTTTGGCGGCAAGGCGACTTCGAGCCGGTGAAGGCCATGGTCGAGGAAAGCCTGGCGCTTTCCCGGGAAGCCGGGGATCGATTGGGGATTGGCCGGGCGCTCAATTTCCAGGGACGCCTGGCGCTGCGACAATCGGATTTTGCCGCAGCCCGGGGGTTTTTCGAACAAGCCCAAGCCATTTCCCAACAAATCGGCGACCCGGCGGCGTTGGCCGGTAACGCTGAAGACCTGGAGCGTTTGGCGCTGGTTGAAAAGGATGTAAACGGCTTCAGCAGTTGATTATGCGGTGGCAGGGCAAGAGCGACTGCACCTGTCCTGACGGA
Source organism: Anaerolineales bacterium (assembly GCA_049792555.1). Taxonomy (GTDB): domain Bacteria; phylum Chloroflexota; class Anaerolineae; order Anaerolineales; family Villigracilaceae; genus UBA5195. The sequence goes on along the minus strand of JBARBA010000001.1, from coordinate 2,837 downwards.
CGGTGTCAGGAAAGTCGCTACTGCTCCCTACTTATGAGGTCTATAAAAGATTGAGGGGCGGGCTTGGGACCCGCCCCTCTTTGATTTCTCCAGGCAAGGCAGGATTGGGATCGCCGACCTGCCTGGAGAAGGAAAAGGGCTATGGTGAACGCTTAAGCCTGTTAGGGCTTGTACGTGAGCAAGGCCGGCCGCCACGGGATGAGGTTGTAGTTGCTCGTGCTGCTGCCAATCTGGAAGCCCTGGTAGAGCATCTGGAGATTGCACGGGTCGATCGTATGGGTCTGGTCGGGATTGGAGCGGATCAGATCTCCGTGGCTGATGTCGTTGGTCCAGGCGCCGCTGGAGAAGGTGACGTTGGCTTTGCCGGCGAAGGGGGCGCTTTCGCTTGTGGCCAGCGCCGTCCACGAACCGCCGAGGCTGGTGGCGGTATACGCGCGGAAGTATCTGCCGTTGCTGCCGATCGACTCGATGAGCATGAGGTACTTGTTCTGTCCCTGGACTGTGTAGACTTCCACCGCCTCGAACAGGTCGTTCGTGTTGCCGCTCATGATGGTCGTTTGAGTGCCAAAGGTGCCGGGGAAGCTTCCGATCGCCATACTGGAGCGGTAGATGTTTCCATTATCCCCGGCGAAGAACAGGTAGCAGTTCGAGCTGTCGCAGATCACCGCCTCGTCAATCGGCCCCGTGCTGCCGCCGATGCTGCCGGAGAAGAGCGAACTCTCGCCAGACCAGCTCGCCGGGTTGGTGGGATCGGTCGACGTCATGTAACGGAAGGGCGTTGCGCCCCACTCGAAGGCCAGCACCCAGATGCTCTTGGGAGCGAAGTAGAATAGCTCCGGCGCCACTGTGCCTCTCGACAACCCGGTCTGGGTGGCTGAGGCCATATCAGTCCAATTGGTGAAGGGGGCGAAGGCCATCGAACTGTAACTCCCTGAGGTGTCGGTGGTGGAACTGTAGACGAGGTGCTTGCCATTGTAGACGACGGAGGTGAAATCCTTGAGCGCGCTCCATCCCGATTTCGGGGTGGCGAGCGGGCCGGTCGATGTCCACTTGAACGTCGAAGGCAGGGCGCACGAACCACCCGTCGGAGTCGCCGTCGGGGTGAGGGTGCGGGTAGCGGTTGGGCCGGGGGTGGGCGTGCGGGTGGGGGTCAGCGACGGCCCGGTGGTGGGCGTGTTGGTGCGGGTGGCGGTGGGGCCGGTGGGCGGGGTCGTGGCGGTCGGGCTGCTGCCGCACGTTCCGCCAATTTCAAAGTGGCCCCAGGCAACGGTGCTCACGTAGTGGATGGTGTACGAGCCGTTCAGGGGGGCGATTGCGGAAGCGGCCACGTAGGTATTGAGGTACGATGTGCCGTTGACTTCCAGCGTCGTCAGGTTCCACGAATTGATGTAACCGCATAACGAGGTGGCTACCACGCAAATATCGGCAACGCCATCTTTGGCGTACGGAACGCTGATCGCGGTGGCCGGGCTGCAGACGGTGGCTGCGGATGCCCGGTGGGTCGCGGCGAGAAATCCCGCCACGAGGACGACCAGGACGGTGAGTATGAGTGCAAAACGCTTGAGATTAGACATCTTATTGCTCCTTATTGATTTATGGTTGGTTTTAGGCGAACTCTGAAACGCTGCAACATTTGTTATGGAACGTGTATTGGTTTGGGTAAATCTCCTTTCCTGGTACTTGGAAAAATAGTAGATATGATTAAGAATACACTTTTTCATGGGGCAAAGTCTTACACGATATTGTTGGGCTTGCACAAGATATTGACCCAGATCGAGGATTTGATCGAAAGCGTAACAACTACCCAGCCCTGTCACTGCCTGCGCCATGCGCAGGCAATGACAGATATGGCTGAATAGTTACTCGAAAAACGTTAATTTCTCGCGCAATATGGCGGGATGGAAAATTATTTGGCTTCGAAATGTCCGTAAGAGACGGTGCTGTTGTAGCTCACGTACCAGTAACCGCCGATCTTGGCGGGGTAGGAGCCGGAGGCAACGTATAGATTGGTTTCGTTGACGCCATTTACCGAGACACTGACGGTGTTCCACGAGTTGATGTAGCTGCCCAGGTTGGTCGATTGCCAACAGAACGTCCCTGCGCCGTCGTAGGTGAACGGAGCCGTAATGGTGGAAGTGACCGGGCTGCATGAGCCGCTACCCGGAGTGGGCGTGATGGTGCGGGTGGGGGTTGGGCCGCCGGGAGTGAGGGAAGCCCCAATCGTTGGGGTGCGGGTGGGGGTGGCCGTCGGGCCGGTGGGGGTGGTGGGGGTATTTGTGCGGGTGGGCGTTGGGGTGATGACGGCCCCGCCAATCGCGCCGACAAAGGTGGTCACGCTGGAAGCATCCAGGTTTAATGTGAAGCTTCCGCCGGAACTGCTGACCGTGCCATCGTTTGCAACACTCTTGCTGCCTGATGTGGTGTATTTTGTGAGTGAAGAAACCGTTCCGCCGTTGATCGAAAGGGTGGCGCTTTGCGCAGATGTGTTGCGGTTTACCACCACAACCACCGCGTTCTGGCCACTCTTGTAGGCCGAGACATAGACATTTGTCGTCGGGTTTTTGGTTGCGTCCACGCGCACAGCGCCAGGGCGGACGAATTTTGCATATTGCGACATGGCGTATCCGCGCTTGCTGACAGCGCCGTCTTCGGTGAGCATGCCGTAAGAGCGGCGGATATACCACCAGACATACGCGTTGAACTGCGCTTCCACCATCGAGTTGTGAATTTCGTAGGCAACGTCGAGAGCATTGGGCCATGAATTCGCATCGGTGGTGCTGTCTGTATAATGTTCCGTCATCCAGCGTTCTTTGCCGGCGCCCTTTTGATCAAAAAGC